>CP043985.1 GCA_015134415.1 Candidatus Stammera capleta
ATTCATTTAGTATTTAATATTATTTTTTTAAAAACTATATATTTATTGTAACATATATAATAAATATACATATGTATATTTATTATATATGTTACAATAAATATATAGTTTTTAAAAAAATAATATTAAATACTAAATGAATTACTTAATATAAAAAAATATTAAATAATTCAATATAGTATGTAAAAATTAATTATAATAATATATATAAGATGCTAAATCTAAAACTTTTTCAGAATAACCTATTTCATTATCATATCATGAAATTAATTTAATAAATTTATTATTTAATAATAAAGTAGATTTAGTATCAAAAATAGAAACTAATTTATTACCATTAAAATCACTGGAAACTACATCATCATATGTAATACCTAAAATTCCATTTAAATAACTTTTAGAAGCTTCTTCCATACAAGAACATATTTTATTATAAGTAGTATCAGAATCTAATTTAATAGTAAAATCAATAACTGAAACATTAGGAACAGGAACTCTAAAGGATATACCTTTAATTTTATCTTTTAAATCAGGAATTATATATTTTAATAAATCTATAGAACTAGTAAAATAAGGAATAATATTTCCAAATACGCTTCTACCAATACGTAAATTTTTTAAAGAATAATTATCAACTACTTTTTGAATAGAAGTAGATGCATGTATATTAGTTATAAAAGCTTCAACAATACCAAAATTATCATTAATAACTTTGATTATAGGAGCTAAACAATTAATAGTACAAGAAGAATTAGAAACAATATTTTGTCCATTATAATTATGATGATTTACCCCCATTACAAACATAGGAATATCATTATTCTTTGAAGAATTAGTTACTACTACATATTTAGCTCCAGATAAAATATGACCATAAGATAATTCTTTAGTTAAAAACATACCAGTAGATTCTATTACAATATCAACATTAAATTTACTTCATGGAATATCATTAGGTTTGCTAAAAGAAGTAATATATATTTTATTATTATTAACAAATAAATTATTATCTATAATATCTATTTTACCTTTAAATTTACCATGAATAGAATCATATTTTAACATATAAGCTATATGATTGATTTCAACTAAATCATTTATAGCTACTATTTTAATATTCTTTTTAAATTGAGAATTACGAAATATCGATCTACCAATTCTACCAAAACCATTTATACCTATTTTAATAGTCATAAAACTCCAAAATATTTACAATAATAAATAACTTTAATTAATTATATTTTAAAACAAAATAATTTATAATATTTTAATTTCTTAAAAATATTTAACTAAAAATTAATAATAAATAAAAATATATTTTTTTAAAATTTATATTTATAATAATTAAATACAAATAATTTTAAAATATATTATTCATTTTTTAATAAAAATAAAAAAATATTTTATTAAAAAAAATAAAAATATAAATATATAAATAAATTTATAATATAAATAAAATATTATTACAATTTAATAAAAACTTATAAATTTATTAATATATAATATAAATAAATATAATAAAAATAAAAAATTAAATATATAAAAATATAAAAATAATATTAATACAAATTAAATATTTAATAATAAATAAAATTAAAATAAAAAATACTAACAAATACTATTTTTTTTATTTAAAAAAATACTTTAAATTATTAAAAGAAATATATTTAAAATAATCAAAAAACATAGGATTTTTTGCAGATAAAAATGCAATTTTATCACATTTATTATTATAATAATTTCCTTTATGAGATCTTAATAAATTTCATTTAATTTTTTTTTTAAATAAAATTACATTTTTATATATTAAATTTCATAAATCTATATTTTTTATATATTTATTATTTGAATTTTTTCAATTATTTTTTTTTCAGGAATAAATTCAATAATTAACACCATTATATAAATAAGTACTATCAGTAAATATACTAATATTATTATTAATATATAAATTATTTATTAAAAATTTTAATGATAATATAAAAGCCATTAACTCCATTCTATTATTAGTAGTATAATAATAACCAGCTTTTAAAACAATTTCCTTTTTAATAAATTTAATAATAGAAGCACAACCACCAGGACCTGGATTATTAATACATGAACCATCTGTATAAATATTTATTTTTAACATATTTTTAAATAAAAAAATTAATTTTATTAATATTATAAACTAATTTAAAAAAAATGAAAAAACAAATTGTATTAGATATAGAAACAACAGGAATTAATTTAATAGAAAATCATTATAAAGGGCATAAAATAATTGAAATAGGAGCTATAGAATTAATAAATAGAAAAATAACTAATAATTTCATACATTTTTATATTAATCCAAATAGAAAAATAGATGAAAAATCATATAAAGTACATGGAATAAGTAATTATTTTCTAAAAGATAAACCTATATTTTTTGATATAGCAAAAAAATTAATTAATTTTATAAAAAATAAAGAATTAATAATACATAATGCAAATTTTGATATTAAATTTATAGAATATGAATTAAAATTAATAAATTCTAAAATTAAAAAAATAAAAGATATATGTAAAATTACTGATACATTATTAATGGCAAGAAAATTATTTCCTGGAAAAAAAAACAATTTAAATTCATTATGTCAAAGATATAAAATAGATATATCAAAAAGAAAAAAACATGGAGCATTATTAGATGCAAAATTATTATCAATAGCATATTTATATATGACAAGAAAACAAAATAAAATAACATTCTATAAAAAAAAAAAAAAAAAAATAAAGATAAAAAAAAATATAAAAAATTTTTTTATAAATAATAACAATAAAAAAATTAAAAAAAAATATATAAAAAAACATATAAAATATTTAAAATATATTAAAAAAAAAAGTAATAAATGTATATGATTAGAAAAATATAAAATAATTAATATATAAATAATATTCAAAGAGTAAAAATATGAATTATATATCTATAAATAAAATACAAAAAATAAAAAATATAAATAAAAATAAAATTATATACATATATGGAAGAGTAAAAACTATAAGATATTCAAATATAAATATATTTTTTATAGATATTAAAGATGGATCATGTATAAATCCTATACAAATAATTTTAAAAAAAAAATATATAAAAAAAAATAAAAAATTTTTAAAAATAAATACAGGATGAGTATTAAAAATTAAAGGAAAATTAAAAATAAATAAAAAAAATAAAAAAAAAGAAATACATGCAATTAAAATAAAAATATTAGGAAAAATTAATAATCAAGAAAAATATCCTATAAGCGCAAAATATCATTCTTTAGAATATTTAAGAAAAAATTTACATTTAAGATGTAGAACATCATTAATAGAATCAATAACCAGAATAAGAAATACATTAATATATAATATACATAAATATTTACAAAAAAAAAATTTTTATTTAATAACAACCCCAATAATTACCTCATTAGATACAGAAGGTAATAGTAAAATGTTTAAAATAAAAAATAAAAATTTTTTTAATAAAAAATCTTTTTTAACTGTTTCAGGTCAATTAAATTTAGAAACATATGCATGTTCATTATCTAAAGTTTATAATTTAGGACCAATATTTAGGGCAGAAAATTCTAATACTAATAAACATTTAGCAGAATTTTGAATGTTGGAATTAGAAATAGTATTAGCTAACATTAATAAAATAATAAAAATATCAAAAAATATATTATCTTATTGTATAAAAAAAATAATTAAAAAAAATTTAAATGATTTAGAATTTTTATTTAAATACACAAAAATAAAAAAAGATAAATATTTAATAGATATAATAGAAAAAAAATTTATACAAATAAAATATAAAGAAATATTTAAAATAATTAAAAAAAAAGAAAAAATATTTAAAGAAAAAATTGTTTGAGGAATGGATATATCATCAGAAATAGAAAAATATTTAACAAAAAAATATTTTAAATTACCAATAATAATTACAAATTTTCCTAAAGAAACAAAACCTTTTTATATGAAAAAAGATAAAAATAATAAAACAGTTTCATGCATGGATATAATTTTACCAAATGTTGGAGAAATTATAGGTGGATCAGAAAGAGAAGAAAATATAAAGTTATTAGATAATAATATAAATGAAAAAAATATGAAAAAAAATAAATATTGATGATATAGAGATTTAAGAAAATATGGAACTATTCCTCATTCTGGTTTTGGATTAGGAATAGAAAGATTATTAATGTATATAACTAATATGAAAAATATAAAAGATGTTATCCCTTTTCCTAGATATCCTAAATATATAAATTTTTAAAATTAATTATTAATATTGTTAATATTTTATTAAATTTATATAATAAAACATATATATACATATATTTTATATATGTATATATATACATATATTAATAATATAAGGAAAAATAAAATGAATGTAATTAAAAAAAATTTATTAATATTAATTATAATATCATTATTAACTATACAAACATCTAAATCTATTACAATAATAAAAAATAAAAATACTTTATTTAAAGTTAATAGTTTAATATCAAATCAATATTTTAATAAAAATAAAAAAAAATCTCTATCTCTAATAATAAAGGGAAAAAATAGATTAAATAACAATACAATTATATTTGGAAAAATAAATACAATATTTAAAATAAATAAGGAAAAAGAAAATAAAATAAATAATATAAAAATAAATTTATTTTATATAGGTATCAAAAATAATTGTTTAGGAGAAATAAATTATGGAAAAAATTATGAAAATATAAATAATACATTATTATATACAAATATTTTTCCATATAAAAATATATTAAATAATATTAATAATAATATAAATAATAATTTAATAACATATAAAAAAAAAATTAATTTTAAAAAAAAAATACCAATATTAAAAAATATAAAATTTATATTTCAATATCAAAAAAATAATAATTTAAATAATCCAATAAATAATATTATAAAATTTTATGAAAATGGATGAGGAACAACTTATAAACTAAAAACTAAATATGGAATTGAATTATCAACTTCATATTCTTCAAAAGAATATAATATAAAAAAAAATACTCAATTTAAAAAAAATATTTTATATAATAATAATTATATAAAAAAAAATATATGATCAACTGGAATAAAATATAATATAAATAAATTATATTTAGGAACAACATATACTCAAAAAGATAATTTATTAAATAATTTAATAGTAAATAAAAATAATAATAAAAAAAATTATTATTTTAATACAATAATAAAATATACTTTTAAATCTGGATTTACTCCAATTATAGGATATACTCAAACAAAAACATATAATACAATTAAAAATAAAAATTTAATTAATATAGAAAAATATTTTAATTTTGCAACTATATATAAATTTAATAAATCATTAATTGGTTATATTAATTATAAAATAAATCAATTAAACAATAATAATAATAATAATAATATTATGTCATTAGGATTTATTTTTAAATTTTAATTTTAAATATTTTTTAAAAGAATAATAAACACATCCGAGAGGATTCGAACCCCTGACAACTCGGTTCGTAGCCGAGCACTCTATCCACTGAGTTACGGATGTAACGATGAGAGAGGGATTCGAACCCTCGATACTTTTAAAGTATTCTCCCTTAGCAGAGGAGTACCTTCAGCCACTCGGTCATCTCATCAATAAAAAAATAAAAAATATTATTTAGATAACTTATTTTTTTTATCCTTAATAATTTTTATATATATTTCCTTTCTATAAATAGGAATATTTTTAGGCGCTTCAATACCTATACGAATTTGATTACCTTTAATACTTAATATAGTTATAATTATATCATTTTTAATAATTAATGTTTCACCAATTTTACGAGTTAAAATAAGCATTTATAAATCCTATCCTTATATATTTTTATTTATTAATAATATTTTATTAAAATTTAATAATTTATATATTATAAAATTTATTATTTTATATAAATTAAAATTATTTTCTAAAAATAAAATATTAAAAAATTCTATATTAAAATTATTTTTTTTTATAATTTTATATCTTTCAATATTTAAAAAATTATTATTTGATATATCTATATTAAAATTATTAATTATTTTTTTATCTAAAATTAAAATTAATTTATTAATATTATTTAATTTTAATATAAATATTATTAAAGATAAATTAAATTTAATTCTTACTTTATTTATTATATTAAATAATATATTTTCATTCAAAAAATCATTATAAAAAAATCTTTTAATTAAAATATTTAAATTATTATAATTTATAATATCTTTTAATAAAATTTGAGAAAAAATATTTTTAATTAATATATTATATATTAATTTACTTTTTTTTTTATTTTTTATTTCATTTTTCTTTGTAAAAAATATTTTTTTATACAAACCTTTTTTATTAACTAATAATAAATTACAAATATTTTTTAAAAAAAATAAATTTTTATTTATATACTTTAAAGCATATAAATTAGTACACGCTTTAATACGTTTAATATTATTAGAAATATTATATTTTTTTTTAATTATAAATAAACTTATATTATTAGTATTTTTAACATGAGTACCACAACAATAATCTTCTATAAGATTACCAAAATTAACAATACGAATACAATTACTTTTATTTAAAAAAATAAACTTTTTATTTATTTTTTTATTTTTAATTATTTTTTCTGAAAAATATAATTTTTTTCATATTATTTTATTAACATTTCTATTTATTTTATAAATATCAATATTATTTAAATTAAAATTACAATAAAAATCTAAAGAAAAATAATTATTCTTTATTTTAGAACCTAATTGTTTAATATTTTTAGAAAAAAATTTTTTTAAAATATACAATAATATATGACATGCAGAATGATTACAAGAAATATTAAATCTATAATTATAATCATATTTTACTTTAACAATATCATTAATTTTAATACAACCATATTTTAAAAAACCAATATGTAATATATAATTATCTAAAAATTTAGTTTTATATACAAAAAATTTAAAATTATTATTATATATAATACCTCTATCACCAATTTGCCCACCACATTTAGGATATAAAACAGTATAAGATAATATAATTATTAATTCAACATTATATTTATTAAAATAATTAATTATAATATTATTATTTAATATACCAATAATTTTACTATAACAACAATATATATTATATCCAATAAATTTCGTTTTTTTTATATTATTATTTAAATTTAATATTATATTATTTCTATTAAATATACTAAATTTTTTAGATTTTTTTTTCTGTAAATTTAAAAAATAATTAAATTTTTTAATATCAACAATAAAATTATTATATTTACAAACTTCAATTATTATATCTAAAGGTAAACCATAGGTATCATACAATAAAAATACAATTTTACCATCTAAAATATTATTTTTATAATTATCTATTTTTTTTAAATAAAAATATAATATATTTAAACTATTAAATAAATTTAAAAAATATTTTTTTTCTTCATTTATAATAATATTTTTTATTTTTATAAAAATTTTCTTATTTTTAAAATTATAAAATTTAAAAAATCAATTTTTTATATAATATAATAACTCATTTAAAATATAATTTTTATTTTTAATTAATAAATAAATATAAGTTAAAGTTCTTCTAATTATTTTACGTAATATATAACCTCTATATTCATTAGAAGGTAATATACCATCTATTATTAAATATATAATAGATCTTAAATGATCAGAAATTAAATTAAAAATAAAAATATTTTTATTATTTATTTTAATATTAAAAAATTTAGATATTTTTTTTTTTAATTCTAAAAATATATCAATATTAAAATTAGAATTAACATTTTGTAAAACTGAACATATTCTTTCCAAACCCATACCTGTATCTACAGATTTATATTTTAATTTAGTAATATTATTATTATCTATAATATTATATTCTATAAAAACTAAATTTCATATTTCTAAATATTTATTAGTATCTTTATATAATAAAAAATCTTTAATATCACTAATACAATTTATATTATAATATATTTCTGTACTATAACCACATGGACCAAAATTTGACATTTGTCAAAAATTATCACATTTACTATTTATATAATTACATTTATTACCAACTAAAAAAATATTATTTTTATTAACATCTAAAATATTTAATCATATATTATAAGTTTCAAAATCATTAATATTTACAGTAATAATTAATTTATTTTTATTTAAATTAAATCATTTTTTAGAAGTTAATAATTCTCAAGCATATAAAATAGATTCCTTTTTAAAATAAGAGTTAAAACTAAAATTTCCCATCATTTCAAAAAAAGTATTATGTCTATATGTATATCCTATATTTTCTATATCATTATGTTTTCCACCAACCCTTAAACAACGTTGTATAGTAATAATTCTTTTATATATACTTTTACCTAAACCTAAAAAAATATTTTTAAATTGATTCATACCAGCATTTGTAAATAACAAACTATCATCATTAGGTATTAAAGAACTACTTTCAATTAATAAATGATCTTTAGATTTAAAAAAATTTATAAACATATTACGTACTTCATTAAAACTTTTATACATAATTAAACTTATATAATAATAAAATTATAATTAAATATTATAAACATATAATAAATATATTATACTTTATAATAATAAAAATATTATATAATAATAATAAATTATTAATATAAATTAAAATAAAATAAAATATGAACAAAAAAAATAATTCAATAGATTCTACTATAAAATATATAGAAAATAAATTTGGTAAAGGATCTATAATGAAATTAGATAATGATAAAATATATAAAAACATTGAAACAATTTCAACAGGTTCAATATCTTTAGATATTGCCTTAGGAATAGGGGGGTTACCTTTAGGTAGAATAATAGAAATATATGGACCAGAATCATCAGGAAAAACTACATTAACATTAGAAATAATAGCTTCTGCACAAAAAAAAAACAAAAAATGTATATTTATAGATGCTGAACATGCTTTAGATCCAAAATATGCTCAAAAAATAGGTATTAACATAAAAGAATTATTATTCTCACAACCAGATTGTGGAGAACAAGCCTTAGAAATTTGTAATTCATTAGCAAAAAAAAAAAGTGTAGATTTAATAATAGTAGATTCAGTAGCTGCACTAACACCTAAGGCGGAAATAGAAGGAAATATGGGAGACTCACACATAGGATTATGTGCAAGAATGATGAGTCAAGCAATGAGAAAATTAGCAAAAAATATATATAAATCAAAAATATTATTAATATTTATTAATCAAATAAGAACTAAAATAGGAATATTATTTGGAAATCCAGAAACTACTACAGGGGGTAATGCTCTAAAATTTTATTCATCAATTAGAATTGATATAAGAAAAATAGGTACAATAAAAGAAAATGAAAATATAATAGGAAATGAAGTAAAAGTAAAAATAGTGAAAAATAAATTATCTGCTCCTTTTAAAGAAACAAAATTCCAAATATTATATGATAAAGGAATTAATATATATCAAGATATTTTAAATGTAGGAGTAAATAATAAAATAATAAAAAAAAAATCAACTTGATATTATTATAATAATAATAAATTAGGACAAGGAAAAATAAATTCATCTGAATTTATAAAAAAAAATAAAAATATATATAAAGATATATTAAAAAATATTAAAAAAAATAAAAATATATAAATACTTTAACAAATATATATATATATATATATATATATTTATATATATATATATATATTTATTTAATAATTAATTTACATAATATATTATTAATAATATTAATAAATTTAGCAGGATTATCTAAAGAATTTGTTTCTATTAATAAAGCTTGATAAAATAAATAATTAACTCATTTTTTAAATAAATTATTATCTGTAATACTATTAATATATTTTATTAAAATATGATTAGGATTAATTTCTAATAAATATTTTATTTTAGGAACAGATTTCCCAATAGAAGATAATAACTTAGACATTTGAGTACTAATTTCATTATTAGATGTAGTAACAACAACAGGAAAAATATCTAATTTATTAGTTAAAATAACATCTTTAATATCATATTTAAATAAAACATCTTTTACTCTTAATATAAATTTATCTAAATTATAATTATTATTATTACAATCTATAATAGACTTATTTAAAGTAATTATATTAGAATTAACATCACTTTTATTTATAGAACAAAATTTAATTCCTTTAAAATCACTTAAATAAGACATCATTCATTCATCTATTCTATTAAACATTAATAAAACTTCTATATTTTTTTTACGATAAATTTCTAAATGTGGACTATTAAAAGCAGAATAATAATTATCAGAAATAATATAAAAAATTTTATCTTGTCCAGGTAACATACGACCTAAATAATCTTCTAAGGAAACATATTTATTTTTAGAAGAATTATAAGTAGAACAAAATCTTAATAATAAAGATATTTTATAACGATTTACTTCATCCTCAGCTAAACCTTCTTTAAAAATATTACCAAATTCTTTTCAAAAAATACAATATTTATCTTTATTTAAAGATAATTTATTTAACATATTTATAACTTTATTAGTTATTGAAACACGTAAAATATTAATAAAACTATTATCTTGTAAAATTTCACGAGAAATATTTAAAGATAAATCATTAGTATCTATAATTCCTTGAATAAATCTTAAATAAAAAGGTACTATTTTAGTAATACCTTCCATAATAAAAATTTTATTTATATATAATTTAATACCATTTTTATATTCATCTCTATTTCATATATTCCAAGGAGAAATACTAGGAATATATATTAAACTAATATAATCATTTTTACCTTCAACTTTATTATGTGATCAAATTAAAGGATTTCCTAAATTATTAGTTAAAGAATTATAAAAATTAATATATTCCTTATCAGTAATATCTTTTTTATTTTTAATTCATAATGCACAAGATTGATTTATTTGTTTATATATATATTTATTTTCTCTTTTATTAAAATATTTAAGTTTTATAGGAATATTAATATAATTAGAATATTTTATAACTATTTTTTCTATATTAAAAATATCTAGAAATTCTTTACAAGAACTTTTAATATTTAATATAATATCAGTACCAATATTATCTTTAAATTTATTAATAATAGTATATTTACCATGACCATTTGAACTTCATAAATATCCATGTTCATCAATAACAGATCTAGTATGTACTAAAACTTTATCAGATACTATAAATGAAGAATAAAAACCAACACCAAATTGGCCTATCATATTTACATTATTTTTTTTATTTAAATTAACATATTTATCTAAAAATTCTTTAGTACCTGATTTTGCTATTCTTCCTAAATTATTAATTAATTCCTTTTTAGTCATACCAATTCCATTATCACTAATTACTAAATTAGTATTATCTACATAAATTTTTATAAAATAATCTTGATCTAAATTATTTATATTATTATTTTTATTTTTTATATTATAAAATTTTATTTTATCTATAGCATCAGAGGAATTTGAAATTAATTCCCTTAAAAAAATTTCTTTATTAGAATATAAAGAATTTATCATTATATTTAATAATTCTTTAATTTCTGATTTAAAACTATAAGTTTCTTTTTTCATTTAAAATTCCTAATTATACTATTTTCAAAAAAAATATTAATTTATTAAATTATATTATTTTACCAAATATTACTAACTATTATAAAATATATTTTTATATACAAAAGCTCTAATAACGTAAAATTCAAAAATTATTTTTTTATTATTTATAATAAATATATTTTTTTTACATAATAAAAATAATTTATAATAATAAACAATATCTCTTAAATTTAACATTTTTTTAAAATTAATTAAAAAATTTATTTTTACAAAACATTTATTTAAATACTTTTTATATTTAGGATATAAAAATAATAATAATATATTATGAATATTTTCAATTAAAATTAATAAAAAATTATCATAATTTATATCTAAATTATTTAATTTATTCAATAAAAAAAATATTTTATTATTTTTCATAAATAAATATTTCATAAACAATAATATTCATTTATATTCTACTATATCTAATAATGAATATATTTTTTTAAAAGATATATTATTATGTAAATTTAACATTAATAATTGATCTAATATATTTAAAGCATCTCTCATACTACCTTTACAATATAAAGATATTATTTTTATAACACTATTATTTAATTTTATTTTTTCTTTACACAAAATATAATTAATTCTTTCAATAATATTTTTAATATTTAAAGATTTTAAATAAAATGAAATACATCTTGATAATATAGTATCAGGAATTTTATGAATTTCAGTAGTAGCTAAAATAAATTTTACATGTTTAGGAGGTTCTTCTAATATTTTCAATAAAAAATTAAAACTATAACGAGATAACATATGAACTTCATCAATTATATATATTTTATAACGCATAGAAATTGGTAAATAATTAATATTATCAAAAATTTCTTTAATATCTTCTATTTTAGTACGAGAAGCGGCATCTATTTCAATTACATCTGAAGATTTACTTAAATCAATATTTAAACAATTGGAACATTTTCCACAAAAATTATATGTAATACCTTTAATACAATTTAAACTTTTAGATAAAATCCTAGCCAAACTAGTCTTACCAATTCCATGAGAACCATAAAATAAATAGCAATTATATATTTTATTATATTTTAAACTATTAATTAAAACTTCAATTATATTTTTATGACCAATAAAATCTTTAAAAAATTTTGGTCTTCATTTTAAAGATAAATTAATATTTGATAACATAATACTAATTATAAATAATTATATAATAAAAATAAATTTTTATTTTTTTATAAATATAAATTAATAACTTTATGTAATTTATCATATTGTATAGGTAAATTTAATAATATTCTTATAACTTCATAATAATAATTATTTAACATATCCATAAAAATATTAAATGATTTTATTTTATATTCTTGTTTAGGATTTTTTTGGGAATAAATACATAAATTTATACCATTTTTTAAATTATCAATAATATATAAATATTCTAATCAAAAAAAATCCAATGTTTTTAACATAATATTTTTTTGTAATCTTAATAATATTTTTTTTTTAATTACTTTTTTATTTATATTAAAAAAAATATTTACTTTTTTTAAAATAAAATTATATATTTTTATAAAATCATTATTTACTAATCATATACTTGATATTTTTATACCAAAATAATTATAATATTTATTAAATAATATTTTATTATTAACATATAATAACAAAAAATTATTTACTACATTTTTTATATATTTACATATATATTTATAAATATTATTAGAATATAATATTTTATTTCTCTTAAAATAAATAATTTTTCTTTGATCATTATATATATTATCATAATCTAAAAGATGTTTACGAATTTCAAAATTACGATTTTCAATTTTCTTTTGAGCATTTTCAATAGACAATGATATTCATGGATGTTCTATACATTCATTAAATTTAATACCTAATTTTTTTATATAATATACTATTTTTTTAGAAGAAAAAATACGCATTAAAGAATCATCCATAGATATATAAAATCTAGAAGAACCAGGATCACCTTGTCTACCTGATCTTCCTCTTAATTGATTATCTAATCTCCTAGATTCATGTCTTTCAGTACCTATTACATATAAACCACCTAAAGATACTACTAAATCATGATCTATTTTTCATTTTTTTTTAATTAAATTAATTTTTTTTTTATTAATATTTTTTCTACTAACCTCAGAAATTTTCTTAACTAAATTACCCCCTAAAACTATATCAGTTCCTCTACCAGCCATATTAGTAGCAATAGTAACAGCACCTAATTTACCTGCTTGAGCAATAATATTAGCTTCAAACATATGATATTTAGCATTTAAAACATTATTTTTTATACCATTTTTAAATAACAAATAAGATAAATATTCTGATTTATCTATAGATGTAGTTCCTACTAAAATAGGTTGACCTTTATTATGTTTAATTTTTATATCTTTTATTATAGAATTTATTTTCTCTTTTTCCGTTAAATATACTAAATCATCATAATCAATACGAATCATATGTTTATTAGTAGGAATAACAATAGTATTTAAATTATAAATTATATTAAATTCAGAAGATTCAGTAATAGCAGTACCAGTCATACCACATATTTTCTTATAAATACGAAAATAATTTTGAAAAGTTATATAAGCTAATATTTTATTTTCACCATTAATTTTAACATTTTCTTTAATTTCTAAAGCTTGATGTAATCCATCAGATCATCTTCGATCAGGAACCATTCTACCTGTATTTTTATCTATAATAATTACTTTATTATTATCAACCAAATAATCTACATTTTTTTTATAAATATAATAAGCTTTTAATAAACAAACTAAATTATTAATAATATTTATATTTTTAAGATTATAAAAAGAATCATTATTATTAACTATATTATTTTTTAAAAATATTCTTTCTAAATTTATAAAACCTTTCTCAGTAAAATAAATTTGATCATTCTTTTTATTAATTACAAAATCACCATCATTTAATTTATAATTAAAATCTTCTTTATATATAGGTTTTAAATCAAAAACAATTTTATTTATTTTTTTATGTAAATCATCTATATAATTATTAGAACTAGAAATAATAAGAGGAGTTCTAGATTCATCTATTAAAATTGAATCAACTTCATCTAAAATAGCATAATATAATCTTTTTCTTTGAACTTTATTAAATTCAGAAAAAACCATATTATCACGTAAATAATCAAAACCAAATTCACTACTAGTACCATATGTAATATCACATAAATAAGATTTTTTTTTTTCTATTAAAGACATACTATTTAAATTTAAACCAACACTTAAACCTAAAAAATTAAATAACTTACTATTATTAATTCAATCTCTCTTAGCTAAATAATCATTTACAGTAATTATATGAACACCTTTATTAAACAATGAATAAAAATAAGCAGGTAAAGTAGAAGTAATAGTTTTACCTTCTCCAGTTTTCATTTCAATAATAGAACAATCATATAAATATAAAGCTCCTAATAATTGAACATCAAATAATTCAATCCCAAAAACTCTTCTTATAGCTTCATATATATTAGTAAAAACATAAGGTAAAATATCATAATTATTAACATTATTACAATTTAACATATTACGATATATATCCGTATTATTTTTTATAATATAATCAGAATATTTAAAATATATTTTTTTTAAACTAATTATTTTATCTATAATATTATAAAAAAAATCTATTTTTTTTTTATTTTTATTATTAAAAATATATGAAAATAATTTAATAAACATAATAATTTATAAAATTTATATATATAACAAAATTAAATAAGAAAATTTATACTATAATTATTTAATACTTTAAAATAATTTATAATATATATTATCATAAAAAAAAAAAATGAAAAATAAAAAACCTAAATTAATTATAAATATAATTAATAATAATAACAAAAAAAATAATTTATTCTCTTTATTACTTAAAAGTAAACTAATAAAAAAAATAGATAATAAAATAAAAAATATTTTACCAAAAAAAAACTCTAACAATTATAAAATAATAAATATAAAAAAAAATAATATATATATAAAAACAAATAATTATATTATAAAAAAATATTTAATAAAAAATAAAAAAAAAATAATAAAAAAAATAAATTACCCAAAAATAAAAAACATTAAAATAATTATTAATTATAAATTATAAATAATTAATTATTTAATATACTTAATATTAATTTAGAATAACTAATATTAGAATATTTAGAACAAATAGTAACTAAACTATTATTAGCTATACCAGGTATAGTATTTATTTCTAAAAATCAAATATTTTCAAGTTTATCAACTATATAATCTATTCTTACACACCCCTTACAATTTAAAATATTTCATATTTTTTTAGAAATACTAATTAATCTATTTTTAATATTATCTTTAATATTTTTTGAAAAAATAACATTATTATTATTATATTTATAATCAAAACTAAAAATTTTATTTTTAAATTTAATATTTATAGGACATAAAACTTTATTATTTAAAATACTAACTGTATATTCATCACCACAAATATATTTCTCTAATATAAAATCGTCAAAAATAATATTATTTTTAATAAAATAATTTCTAAAATTATCAAAATTATATATAACACTTAATCCTATACTTGATCCACAAGTATTAGGTTTAATTACAAAAGGAATATTTAATTTTAATAAAATTTTTTTATATAATTTCAAAAATTTATTTTTACTTATATATTTTTTATTAATAAAAAAATCAGGTAAAATATTTACTTTAAAATTATTTAAAAATCTTTTAGTATTATATTTATTAATACATAAAGATGATGTAAAAACTCCACTTCCAGTATATGGAATTTTTAAAAATTCTAAAAAACCTTGTATAGTACCATTTTCTCCTATTTTACCATGCAATGCTATAAATACTTTATCAATTTTTATTTTTAAAAAATCATTTAAACAAAAATATTTTACATCAACTGGAAATACATTGATATTTTTTTTTAATAAACATTTAAAAACACAATAACCAGATTTTATAGAAATATTTCTCTCAGTAGAATTACCACCAAAAAAAATAGCAACATTATTTATATTATTCATAATTTTTAAAAAAAATTATTTTACATAATTATAAATAAAATTATATAAAAATAAATTAATATTACCAGCACCTTGAAATAAAACTATATCTTTATCTACAATAATATTTAATAAATATTTATAAATATCACATCTTCTACGAATTAAAATACAATTTTTATAATTATATATATCATACATTAATTTTAATAAATCATTACTATTTATACAAAAAATATTATTATTTTCAAAAGATGGATATATATTTAATAATAATAAAATATCTACTTTAACTAAAATATCAACAAAATAATTTAATAATAATTTAGTTCTACTAAATCTATGAGGTTGAAATATCATAATTATTCTTCTATTTCAAGATTTATATATAGAAGTTATATTATAATTTATTTCAGTAGGATGATGTCCATAATCATATATAAATAATATATCATTATAATAATAATTCTTATATGAAAAAGAAAACTCACCTATTATTTCAGATCTTCCTTTTACTCCTTTTAAAAGATATAAAGATTTTTGTAATTTTAATAAATCTATTTGATAAAATAAATTTAATAAAACTATAGAACTTACTAAATTTAAGATATTATGCTTACCAAATAAATTTACATTTAAATTATATTTCTTCTTTTTATTTATATATAAATTAAAATTACTTAAATTTTCTTTTTGTTTATAATTATCTATTAAAAAATTAGAATTTTTATTAAATCCATAAGTAATTGTATTACAATTAAAATTATTATTATTTAAGATTGAAACAATATTAAAATCATCTAAACATGCTATAAAATAACCATAAAATGGAATTTCACTAATATAATTTATAAATGAATTAATTAAATTATTAATACTATTATTATAATTATTTAAATGATCTGAATCTATACTAGTTAAAACAACAATTGTAGGTTTTAATAAATTAAATAAATTATCACTTTCATCTAATTCAATTAAAAAATAATCACTATCACTTAAATAAATATAAGAATTAATAGATTTTATACTACCACCATTTATACAATTTATCTTAATACCATAATTCAAAAATAAATCAAAAATTAAAGAAGTAGTAGTAGTTTTACCATGACTACCAATAATAGTAATTAAATAATTATATTTTGTTAATTCATATAACATTTTAATTCTAGATATTACTGGAATATTGTTATATTTAGCAAATATAATTTCATCATTTAATAAATCAATAGCAGAAGAATAAACAACTAAATTACAATTTAATATATTATCTTTAGAATGAAAATTATATATCTTAATACCTAAAGAAGATAAATATTTAGTTTTATAATTTAAACGTATATCAGATCCAGTTATATTATAACCAGATAAAAACATATATTCTGCTATTGATGACATCCCAATTCCACCAATACCAACAAAATGTATAATAAATTTATTTTTATTTATTCCAATAAATAAATTATTATTATTATTATTAATTTTCACTTAATTTATCTCATAATATTAATATTATTATTTAAAAATTATATATTTCTTTTATAAATTTTTCATTAGAATTTTTAATTCTATTTAAATATGATAAATTAGACATATTAAATAATTTTTTTCTATCTAATTTTAATATTATATTAACTAATAAAAATTCATCTAACTTATTTTCATTTATTATAATAGCAGAATTATTTTTAGATAAAAATTTTGCATTCAAATATTGATGATTATTATTATAAATAAAAGGTATAAAAATAGCAGCTAACCCTACATTACTTATTTCACTTACTGTTAATGCCCCAGATCTACATATTATTAAATCAGCTCAATTATAAGCATTACACATATCATATATAAAATCAACACAAACATAATTATTATTACTTATATTCTTTATTAAACTTAAATTTTTCTTATAATTTAAATAACCAACTTGATGTAAAAATGAATATTTACTTATATCTAAAATTTTTATAACTTTAAAAATTACATTATTAATAATTTCAGAACCTTGACTTCCTCCTATTATCAATATATTTATTTTACCAATACGATTAATTAATCTAATATTAGGAGGTTTTATAGATAATATATCTTCTCTAATAGGATTACCCACAGTAATAACATTTGAATTAAAAGTATTAGGAAAAGCTTGTAAACTTTTAGTAGCAAAATAATATAAAATTTTATTAGAAAAACCAACAATAGAATTTTGTTCATGTATAATACTATTTATTTTACATAACCATGCAGAAATAACTCCACAAAAAGATATATATCCACCAAAACCTAAAATTAAATCAGGTTTTCAACACTTTATTTTTCTAATAATTAAATAAATAGATTTAATATAAACAAAAAAATTAAATAAAAAATTAATACTTATTAAATTTAAAAAATTAGGAATATAAACATATTCAATATCTATTTTATATTTAGGAACTAAAATAGATTCTAATCTATTTTTAGTACCTATTCATTTTACAAAACATCCTCTTTTTTTTAAACATTTAGCTATTACTAAACCAGGAAATATGTGACCTCCTGTACCACCAGTAATAATCATTACACGATTTATATTCATAATAATTATTATAATTAAATAATTTTAAATATATTTATTAACTAATCTAATAAATTCTAACCCTCTCTGTTCATAATTATCAAATTGATCTAAACTAGAACATCCCGGTGAAAATAAAACAATATCATTAAATTTTAAATTACTAGATAAATATTTAATAATATCATCTAAAAAAATAAATTTAAAAGAAATCCTAGGAATTAAATTAAATATAATATCTCTACTTTTTCCATAACAACAAATAAATAAATTATTATAAAATAATAAACTAGGTTTTAAAAACTTTTCAAAATCAATATTTTTATTATCTCCACCCATTAATAATCATATTCTACCTTTAGTATTAGATAAATTACTTAAAGCTGATAATGTACTATCTATATTAGTAGATTTAGAATCATTAATACATAAAATACCATTTTTTTTTTTAATTACACAAAATCTATGAGGTAAACCTTTAAAATTAATTAAATTATATAAAATAATATTTTCAGGAATTTTTAAAATTTCCGAAATACAAATTACAACTAACATATTTAAATAATTAAAAATACCTTTTAAATAAATATATTTAGTATTTATATAATTATAATTATATTTAAATAAATATAAATTATTATCTAATTCATTAATATAATAATCTCCCGCACAATAACCATAAGTAATAACATTTCTTTCAAGTATATTTTTAAATAATATTATTTTTTCATTAAAATTAATTATACAATATTTAGAATTATTTAAAATTTTAAATTTATAAAAAAAATAATCTCAAAAATAAATATATCTATCCATATGATCATAACTAACATTTAAAATACAGGAACAAATAGATTTTAAAGAATATATATATTCCAATTGAAAACTAGATATTTCCAATATATAAATATCACTATTATTATTTAATAAATTTAATACTGGAATTCCAATATTTCCACCTAAAGAAACATTAATATTATAAGATTTTAAAATATTAAATAATAATGAAACTACAGTACTTTTACCATTAGTTCCAGTAATAGCAATAATAGGTTTCTTATTTATTCTACAAAATATTTCTATGTCATTAATAATTTCTATACCAATTTTTTTAGCTTCAATAATTAAAGGATGATAAGAAGATATTCCTGGGCTAATAATAATTAAATCAGAATTTAATAATCATTTCTTATTAAAATATCCAAAACAACATTTTATTTTCTTAGAAATAGAAATATTAATATTTTTTTTCATATCCATTAATTTAGGAAATATATTTAATGATATAAAATAATTAATACAAGATAAACCAGTTAATCCTGCACCTAAAATAACAATTTTTTTATTATTATAATTAAACATAAATTTTAAAATAAGTAAATAATGAAATTAAAAATAATATAAATGATATAAACCAAAAAACAAAAACTATATTTTTTTCCTTATAATTTAATAATTCATAATGATGATGTAAAGGAGCCATTAAAAATATTCTTTTATTAAAAAAATTAAATGAAATAATTTGAATTATTACAGAAATAATCTCAATTATAAAAACAAAACCACTTAACAATAAAAAAAATTCTTTTTTTAATAAAATAAAAATAGCAGATAAAATAAAACCCAAAGATAATGAACCAACATCACCTAAAAAAATTTTAGCAGGATAAAAATTATAATATAAAAAAGAAAATAATATTCCCAAAATAATACTAATAGATATAATTAAATATTTAATAAAAACTAAATAACTATAATTAATTAAAATATAATTAATAATAAAAAAATATTCATTAAAACAAATAACTAATAAAAATATAAAATTTAAAATTAAGGGAAAAATAACTAAACCATCTAACCCATCAGTAATATTAACAGAGTTAGGAATACCAACTAATATAAAATATCATAAAAAAAAATAAATATATTTTATATTAAATTTATAATTTAAAATATTTAAAAAAATATTTAAATTTAAAAAACTATATTTATATAAATAATATATATAAAAAAAAGATATAAAAGATTGTAAAATAAGTTTATAAAATATAGATAAACCATTAGATTTTAACACAAAACATTTCATATAGTCATCTAAAAATCCTATTAACGAATTAAAAATAAAAAATAAAAATAATATAAATATATCAAAATTATAAACTTTATAAAAAAATAAAAAAAATATTAAAAAAAAACATAATAAAATTATTAAACCACCCATAGTAGGAGTATTTTTTTTTAATATATGATTATCAGGTATAATAGTACGTAATTTTTGAAAAAATTTATTCTTATTTAAAAAAAATATAAAATATTTTATTAAAAAAAAAGATAATATAAGAGATAAAAAAAAGGGAATAACAAAAACAAAAAAAAATAACTTAGTTAAAATAATACAAAACATATAATAAATACCTATAAAAAATTAATTATTTTATTCATATTAAATATATTAGAACCTTTAATTAAAATAGTAATTTCACTATATAAAATTAATATATTTTTAATTCTAAATATTAATTTATTAATATTATTAAAATGTTCACCTATTTTACTATATTTAGAAATATAATAACTATATTTACCTATACTTAATATTTTATCAATAAAAATATTCTTTTTTATTAACAAACCAATATATTTATGGCAATATAAAGACATATAACTTAAATCAAACATATCAGAAATAACTAATAATTTATAACCCTTACATTTTTGTAAAAAAAGTATACTAAAATATAATGATCTAGGATTACAATTATAAGAATCATCTAAAATTATTTTTTTATTAGTTAAAAATATAGGATATAATCTACCTTTAATAGGTAATAAACTTTCTAAACCTAATTTAATATCTTTAATATTTATTTCTAAACATAAAGATAAAATAATAGATAATAAAATGTTAGAAATGTTATGAATACCTAATAATTTTAAAAATATTTTTTGTTTACCATATACTGTATTCATAATAAAATGAGTACCAAAAATATCAAATTTTAAATTACTTATAAATATATTACATTTATAAAAATTTAAAATATTATAAAATATTTTTTTTTTATTCAATAAATATTTTTTTCAATAATTATAATAAAAATAATTTATATTTATAATAGCAATTCCATCTTCAGATAAATATTTAAATATTTTACCTTTATCTACTATAATATTTTTAAATTTTTTAAAACCTTTTAAATGAGAAATAGAAATATTTGTAATACAAGAAATATTAGGTAAAACTATTTTAGATAAATAATCAATATCTCCAATTGAATTACTACCTAATTCTAATACTATATATTTATATTTTAAGTATTGTAAATTTAATAAAGAAATAGGTACACCTAATTCATTATTAAAATTATAAAGATTATATAATATAGAATTAGATTGTTTTAAAATATTTACTATAATTTCTTTAGTAGATGTTTTACCAGTACTACCAGTAATACAAATAACTTTTGAAAAACTTTTTTTTCTTAATCAACAAGATATTTTACCTAAAGCTATTTTAGTATTTTTAACAATTAATAAAGGTATTAAAAATATAGGTAAATAAAAGTCTATAAGTAAAGCTAAAGCTCCTTTCTTAATAGCATCAAAACATAAAAATTTTTTTTTATAAAAACCTTTAATAACTATAAATAAAGAATTTTCAATACTTTTTTTTCTTGTATCAGTAGAAATATTTCTAATATATATATTTTTACCTAATAAAGTTGCATTAGTAATATTTGCAATTTTTAATAAATTTAAATTTTTCATAAATATTTACCTAAAATTTTTCTAACTAAATACCTATCAGAATATTTAACTTTTTTACTAGATAAAATATGAAAATTTTCATGCCCCTTACCTGCTACTAATATAACATCATTATAATTAGAATTTATAAAAGAAAACTTAATTGCTAAAATTCTATTTAATATAATATAAACATTATTAAAATTTTTTATCCCTAATTTAATATCTTTTAAAATAGAATTTTCATTTTCAGAATAAAGATCATCATTAGTAATAATAACTATATCAGAATAATTCTTAGCTATAAAACCCATTAACGGTCTTTTATTTTTATCTCTATTTCCAGTACAACCAAAAATACATCATAATTTACCTAAACAATATTTTCTACACTCTATTAAAACATTTTTTAATGCATTAGGAGTATGAGCAAAATCAACTATAAATAAAGGTTTTTTTTTACAAAAAAAAAATTCCATACGACCTTTAGGTAAACTTAAATATTTACTTGTATTTAATAAATTATTAAAATCAAAATTTGAAGATAATAAAGATGCAAAACTTAACATAACATTCATAATATTAAAATTACCAGGAAAAAAAAAATTTAATATACCATTTCCCAAATAAGATTCAAAATAAACTTTTTTTAAAAAACCAAAAAAAATAATTTTTTTAATATATAATCATCTATATTTAAAATAAATAAAATTCTTTTTATTAAATGTAACAGGAATAACATATTTACTTTGTAATTCTTTAAACCATCTAAATCCAACAATATCATCTATATTAATAATTAAATTTTTAATATTAAAATCAAAAAATAATTTACGTTTAGCTAATTCATAATTTCTAAAATTTTTATGATAATCCAAATGATCTAAACTTAAATTTGTAAATATTGCGCAATTAAAATATAATGATTTTACACGATCTTGTACTAATGAATGTGATGAAACCTCAACACAAGAAAACCTAGAACCCATATCATATTGATTTTTTAATTCATGTTGAGTATCTATAGAAGAACTAGTAGTATTTAATGAATAATGTAAATTATTATATAAACCATTACCTAAAGTACTTAAAAGAGAACTTTTATAACCTAATAAATAAATTCAATTAGAAATAAAATTAACAATAGTTGTTTTACCATTTGTGCCAGTAACACCAAATAAAAACATTTTTTTACTTGGATTACCATAAAAATTACCAGCAATTTCAGATAAAAAATTATTTAAATTATAAATAAAAAACATAAATACATTATATTTTAAACTAAATAAATAATAATTTTCATTTATATTAGAATATGTTAAAATTGATATAGCTCCATTTAATAAGGCGTCATAAATATAATTCTTACCATTATTTTTATGACCTTTTATAGCTATAAATAAATTATCTTTTTTAACTAATCTACTATCAATTTTTATATCACTTATATAAATTTTAGGAAAATTATTTATATTAAAATATTTAAATAAAATATTTTTTAAAGATTGTTTTTTCAAATAAACCTCTTAATAAAAAAATTAAATTTTTTCAACTACTCTTAATATAGCACTTCTTATTCTAGAATTATAAAAAATTTCTTTTCTAGAAGGTTTAAACTTTCCTAAATTTATTAATTTAGGTGGATTAAAAGTATTAATTTGACTTAATGTCAATGGAATATCATTTAATAAATTATAATTACTATCAGAATTTTCTTTAATAAATTTTTTTACTATCTTATCTTCTAAAGAATTAAAACTAATTACAACTAATCTTCCTTTTTTAGATAAAAAATTACATAATTTATATAAAATACTTTTTAAATTATATAATTCATTATTAATAAATATTCTAAAAGATTGAAAAACTCTAGCTTTACTTTTATAATCTTTATAAGATTTTATAGAATATTTAATAATTTTGGATAAATCATAAGTTGTACTTATTTTTTTTTTTTTACAATATAAAAATATATTCTTTGATATTCTTTTAGAATTATAATCTTGACCATATTTTTTAATAACATTATAAATATCCTTTTCTTTTGCATTATTAATTCAATCTTTTAAAGAAAATCCTAAATTTGGATTCATACGCATATCTAAAGGTCCATCTTTTAAAAATGAAAAACCTCTATCAGCATTATCTAATTGAATAGACGATAATCCTAAATCAAATATAATACCATTAACTTTTTCATATAATTTAAAATAATTAATGTAATATTCTAAATTAGAAAAATTATCATTTATTAATCTTATACGATTATCAATAATTAATTTTTTACCATATTTAATTGAATATGGATCGCAATCAAAAGAATATAGTTTACCATTTTTATTTAAATAACTTAATATTTTTAAAGAATGATAACAAGTGCCAAAGGTACAATCTATATATATACCATCTTTTTTAATATTTAAAAATTCATTAATATCATTTAAAAATGCAGATTTATATTTCATATTATTAATAAAAATAAAATAATTTATATTAATATAACATATTTTTTATTTTAAATATTAATAATATAATATAAATAAAATATTATTTATATTAAAAAATTTTATAAAAATAATTATAATTAATTAAAAAAATAAGTAATAATTTCATATTTTATAAAAAATATTCTAAAATAAATAAAATATATTAAAAAATTATTAATAATAAATATTAAAAATAATAAATATTATATAAAAAACTTAAATATAAACAAAAAATATATTATTATAAAATTAATAAATAATATTTTTATTAAAAATAAGCAAATTTACTAAAATATTAAATATATATAATAAATATGATAAAAAAATTTATAATATTAGGTCCAAATAAAATAGAAGGAGAAGTAAAAATATCAGGATCAAAAAATTCAGCTTTACCAATATTATATAGTTGTTTATTAATTAAAAAAGAAATAATAATAAAAAATATACCTAATTTAAAAGACATAAATATAACTTTAAAATTATTTAAAAAAATAGGAATAAAAATAAAAAGAGAAAAAAATATTATAATAATAAATGCAAAATATATAAATATAAATTATTTTTCTTCAAATTTAATTAAAAAAATAAGAGCATCTATATGATTATTAGCTCCAATTTTAATAAGATGTAAAAAAATTAAAATGAATACTCCAGGAGGATGTAAATTAGGATACAGACCTATAGATTTACATATATATGTATTAAAACATTTAGGAGTTAAAATAAAATATAAAAATAATATTATAAAAGCTAAAATAAATAAAAAATTAACATCAAATGTAATTTTATTTAAAAAAAAAAGTGTAGGAGCAACAATTACTAGTATATTAATATCAATTTTTATTAAAAAAAAAATTATAATAAAAAATTGTTCAAAAGAACCAGAAATAATAGATACAATCAACTTTTTAAATAAATGTGGTGCAAAAATATATGGAAAAGGTACAAATACAATAACTATATATGGAGTAAAAAAATTATCATCATGTAAATATAAAATATTACCAGATAGAATAGAAACAGGAACATATTTAGTAGCATCTGCAATATCTAGAGGTAAAATAATTTGTTATAATACAAATCCTAATATACTAAAATCCATATTATATAAATTAAAATTATCAGGAGCTAAAATAAAAATTAAAAATGATTTTATTAAATTAGATATGAAAAATAAAAGATGTAAATCTGTTAATATAATAACTAATCCATATCCATATTTCCCTACAGATATGCAACCACAATTCACTTTATTAAATTGTATATCTAAAGGAAAATCTTTAATTAAAGAAAATATATTTAAAAAAAGATTTTCTCACATAAAGCAATTAAAAAAAATGGGAGCAAATATAAAACATATAAATAATAAAATAATATGTTATGGAGTAAAAAAAATTTTTGGAAAAACAATAATTGCTAAAGATTTAAGATGTGCAATTACATTGATATTAGCTGGATGTATTGCATATGGAAAAACAACTATAAAATATATAAATCATGTATATAGAGGTTATGAAAATATAATCAAAAAATTTAAAAATTTAAAAATTAAAATAAAAAAAATAAATTAATATTATTTAATATTAATATTATTAAACCTTTTTCTTAAATTTTCTATTCTACCTTTAGAAAAAGAAATTTTTTGTTTACCTGTATAATAAGAATGACATTTATAACATACATCTATAAAAAAATCATTTTTTAATGTAGAAAAAATATTAATTATATTACCACAAGAACAACTTACTTTTAGAGAAAATATATCTGAATGTATTTTTTTTTTCATATTAAAATTTTTAAAAAATAAATTAATATTATTAAAAACATCTAATACTACTTGGTAAACAAGTAATATTAATAATTTGTTTTATAAATCCTTTTGGAAATAATTTATATAAATATAAACTATCATAATTACTATTATATTTTTTATTTAAAAAAAATAATAAATTCCTAATCTTAGGAATAAAATTATTTTTTATATAAAAAAATCTATAATAAAATATTATTCTTCAATAATATATATCTAAAATAATATTTTCTTTTAAAGCTATATTAATAGCTATATTTCTATTTCACTTTTTTAATTTCATATAAAATTATACAATTATACTTATATATAATAACATATATATAAAAAAAATAAATAAATATAAAATATTTTATAAAAATATAAATTCAATAAAAACAAAATATTATAATATAAATTTACTTAAATCTTCATTTATAATTAAATTATTTAATTTCATATTTACATATTTAGAATCTATTAAAATAGATTTATCCTTATAATTAGTAGCATTAAAAGATATATCTTCCATTAATTTTTCTAAAACAGTATGTAATCTTCTTGCACCTATATTATCAGTATTTTCATTAATTTTTCAAGAAATATTAGCTAAAGTTTTTATTCCATCATTAGTAAATTTAATATTAATACCTTCAACTTTTAATAAATTTTTATATTGTGATGTAATAGAAATATTAGGTTCAACTAATATTTTTTCAAAATCTTTACTAGTTAAAGGGTTTAACTCTACTTTAATAGGTAATCTTCCTTGTAATTCAGGTATTAAATCAGAAGTATTACAAAATTGAAATGATCCTGAAGCTATAAACAATATATAATCAGTTTTTACAACACCATATTTTGTAGATACAGTACAACCTTCAACTAAAGGTAATAAATCTCTTTGCACTCCTTCTCTAGAAACTCCAGAATCACTAATCTCACCTCTTTTACAAACTTTATCTATTTCATCAATAAAAACTATACCTTGTTGTTCTACTAAATCAATAGCTTTACGTTTAACATCATCAAAATTAACTAATTTAGATGATTCTTCTTCAATAAGTAAACTTATAGCATCTTTAATTTTTAATTTACGTATTTTTTTTTTTTTACTACTTAAATTACGAAATATTGATTGTAATTGATTTGTCATTTCTTCCATACCCGGAGGAGACATTATTTCTATTCCTAATGAAGGAATATTAACATTAATATCAATAATTTTATCATCTAAATCACCATTACGTAACTTAAATAATATAGAATTTTTTTTAATATTATATTTTTCATTATTTTCTTTATTTAAATTTTGAATTAAAATATCAAATACACGTTTTTCAGCTAATTTTTTAGCTTTTAATATATTTGTTTCTATAGTTTTATTTTTAATCATTTTAACAGCATAATCAACTAAATCTCTAATAATAGAATCAACTTCTTTACCAACATATCCTACTTCAGTAAATTTAGTAGCTTCAACTTTTATAAAAGGAGAATTACTTAATTTAGCTAAACGACGAGCTATTTCAGTTTTACCTACACCTGTAGGACCTATCATTAAAATATTTTTAGGAGTAATTTCATTACGAAATTCTTTATTTAATTGCATTCTACGTCATCTATTTCTTAAAGCAATAGCAACAGCTCTTTTAGCATTATCTTGTCCAATAATAAATTTATTTAATTCATTAACAATTTCTTGAGGAGTCATTTCATTATACATATTTTAACCTTTAATAACATTAATAATATAATTTTTCTATAATAAAATTATGATTAGTATATAAACATATATCAGCTGAAATAGATAAAGATTTTTTTACTATACATTTAGCATCTAAATTAGTATTTTCTAATAAAGATCTAGCAGAAGCTAAAGCATAAGATCCTCCACTACCAATAGCAATTAAATTATTTTCAGGTTGAATTATATCTCCATTACCAGTAATTATTAAAGAATATTTTATATCAGCAATAGCTAATAATGCTTCTAATCTTCTTAAAGTTCTATCAGTTCTTCAATCTTTAGCTAATTCAACAGCCGATTTTATTATATGACCTTGATAAATTTCTAATTTTTTTTCAAAACATTCAAATAATGTAAAAGCATCTGCCGTACCTCCAGCAAATCCAGCAATAATTTTATTTGAATATAATTTACGAACTTTTCTTACATTACTTTTCAAAATTGTATTACCAAAAGTAGCTTGCCCATCACCACCCATAACAACTAAATTTTTTCTTCTAACACTTAATATAGTAGTCACAAAAAACCTATAATATAAATTATTAATAATAAATAAATTTTCATTTTAAAATTATTTCTTTTTTAAAAAATTTCTAATTTTATTCATAGCACTTTTTTCTATTTGACGAATTCTTTCAGCAGATACTGAATAATATTTAGCTAACTTTTTTAAAGTTTTTTTTTTATTATTTAATCATCTAGAAATAATTATATATTTACTTCTATTATCTAATAAATTTAAAGCTATTTTTAATTTTTTAAAAATATATTTTTTTCAATTATATATTTCTATATTATCAGCAAAATTAGAACTTTTATCTCCTAAAATATTTAAAAATATTTTATTTTTATTAAATAAATTACTTCTATAAAAATCTATTCCTATATCTTTACTAAACATTCTAGATTCCATATCTATTATATCTTTTTCAGAAACATTTAATTTACGAGAAATAAATTTTATTTCTTTATTATTAAATCATCCTATTTTCTTTTTAATTTTTCTTAAATTAAAAAATAATTTACGCTGAGATTTAGTAGTAGCAATTCTTACAATTTTTCAATTTCTCAATATATAATTATTTATTTCCGCTTTAATTCAATGAATAGCAAAAGATATTAATCTAACACCAAAAAATGGATTAAATTTTTTTATAGATTTCATTAATCCAATATTTCCTTCTTGTATTAAATCTAATTGAGATAATCCATAACCAGAATAACTTCTACTTATATATATAACAAAACGTAAATTTAATAAAACTAATTCTTTTACTGACTCCAAATCACCACAATAATAAAATCTTGTAATTAATTTATGTTCTTTTTTTAAAGATAAAATAGGTAAAGAACTAACCATGCACATATAAGAATTTAAATTATCTATATTAAATAATTTAGAATTAATAATATTAATCATATTAATACATAATAATAATATAAATTTACATATATTATAAATATAAATTAAAATATATTTTAAATAAAAAATAATTTATATATTAATAATAACAAATATAAAATAAAATTATAATAAATAATGAAAAAAAAATACATAAAAATAATATCAGGAAAATTCAAAAACATACATATAAAAACTATAAATAATAAATTATTAAGACCAACTTTAATTAATACTAGAAAAATTTTATTTAATTGATTAAATAAATATATAAAAAATAAAATATGTTTAGATTGTTTTTCAGGAAGCGGAATATTAGGAATAGAATGTTTATCAAATAATGCAAAATATGTAATATTACTAGAAAAAAATTATAAAATATTTAATAATATAAAAAAAAATATTAATAATATAAAAAAAACAAATTATAAAATAATAAATATAAATTCATTAATTTGATTAAAAAAAAAAAATAATATTATATTTGATATAATTTTTTTAGATCCACCATATAAAATGATAAATTTATTAAATAAATGTATAAAAATAATAGAAAATAATAATTTAATAAAAAAAAATAGCTTAATATATATAGAAACAAATAAAAAAAACAAAAATATAAAAATACCAAAAAAATGAAAAATATATAAAAAAAAAAAAAATAATAGTAATAAATTTTATTTATTTATAAAATATAAATAAAATAAAATATTATATATAATAAAATTATTATATTTAATAAATTATATATTTTATAAAAATATAATTATAAATGTAATATTTAATAAAAATATTTAAAATAAATATATGAAAAAAAATAATAAAAATATAAATAATAAAATAAATATACAACCATATTCAATAGAAGCAGAACAATCAACATTAGGGGGGTTAATTTTAAATAATAATAAATTAGAAAATATAAATGAAATAATAAAAAAAGATGATTTTTTTTATAGATCTCATCAAATAATATTTGAAGAAATGAATAAATTATCTATATTATATAAACCAATAGATATAATTACATTATCTGAATCATTAGAAAAAAATAAAAAATTAGAAAAAATTGGAGGATTTAATTATTTAGTTGAAATATCACAAAATATAAATAATCTATCTAATATTAATCATTATGCACAAATAATTAAAGAAAAATCAACATTAAGAAAAATTATAAATATAGCAAATGAAATCATTTTAACTAGTTATAATCCAAATGGTAAAGATAGTAAAGATATAATAGATATAGCAGAATCTAAAATATTAGAAATATCAGAAAAAGAAATAAATGACAATAATCCAAAAAATATTAACTTAATATTAAAAAATACTAAAAAAAAAATAAAAAAATTATATAAAAATCCTAGTTTTGATATAACAGGAATAGATACAGGGTATATAGATTTAAATAAAAAAACTTTTGGATTACAAAAATCAGATTTAATAATCATAGCAAGTAGACCATCAATGGGTAAAACAACATTTGCAATAAACTTATGTGAAAATATATCTATATCCCAAAAAAAACCTGTATTAATATTTAGTTTAGAAATGTCTTCAGAACAAATAATAATAAAAATAATATCCTCTTTATCTAGAATTAAGCAAAGTAAAATAAAAACAGGTAAATTAAATTATCAAGATTGAATAAAAATATCAAATACAATAGAATTGCTTGAAAAAAAAAAAAATATATTTATAGACGATTCATGTATGATTACACCTAATGAAATAAGATCAAAAACAAGAAAAATATATAGAGAAAACAAAGGATTAAGTTTAGTAATGATAGATTACTTACAACTAATGAAATCTTCATCATATTTAGAAAATAGAGCATTAGAAATAGCTAATATTTCTCGTTCATTAAAATTATTAGCTAAAGAATTAAAAATTCCTATAATAGCTTTATCTCAATTAAATAGATCTCTAGAGCAAAGAACAGATAAAAGACCAGTTAATTCAGACCTTAGAGAATCAGGTTCAATAGAACAAGATGCTGATTTAATAATGTTTATATATAGAAATGAATTATATAACAATTTAGAAAAAAATAAAGGAATAGCAGAAATAATAATAAGTAAACAACGTAATGGTCCAACTGGAATAATAAATTTACTTTTTAATGGAAAAATATCAAGATTTGATAATTATACTGAAAATGAATATGAAACATTAAATACATAAATAATATAAATAAAATTTATATATATATTTTTATATACATATATAATATAATATATATGAATTTTAAAAATAAATTTTAAAAAAATATAAAATGACTAATAAAGGTATAAATAAAGTAATTTTAATAGGTAATTTAGGTCAAAAACCAGAAAAAAAATATACATCAAATGGAAATGTAATTACTAATTTTAGTATTGCAACATCAGAAATATGAAAAGATAAAAAAACAGGAGAAAATAAAGAAAAAGTACAATGACATAAAATAATATTATTTGGTAAACTAGCAGAAATAGCCTCAAAATATTTAGATAAAGGATCTCAAGTATATATAGAAGGATCATTACAAACAAGAAAATGAAAAGATAAAAATGGATATGAAAAATATACAACAGAAATAATAGTAAACTCAAAAGGAACAATGAAAATGTTAGGAAATAAAAATTATAAATATAATAATAAAATAAAAAAAATAGATACTAATGATACTAATAATAGTAACAATAGTAAAAATGAGGATTTATCTATAGATTTCGATGATTTAACATTTTAAAATAAATATATAATCTATATAAAAATATGAACAAATTATTTAAAAAACTATTTAAAAAATCAATTAAAAAAAAAAATACTAAATATGGTTCTATAATAAAAGGTAAAATTATAAATATAGAACATAATATAGTAATAGTAGATGCAGGGCTAAAATCAGAATCATATATTCCAATAGAACAATTTAAAGATATAAACGGAAAAATAAATATAAATATAAATGATAAAATAGATGTTTCTATAGATAATATAGCAGGAGAATGAGGGGAAACAATATTATCTAGAGATAAAGCTAAAAAACATGAAACATGAATAAATATAGAAAAATCATATAATAAATCTTCTAATATAAAAGGAATTATAAAAGGTAGAGTTAAAGGAGGATTAACAGTAAATATAGAAGGTATAAAAGCTTTTTTACCAGGATCATTAATAGATACAAAACCAATAAAAAATTTATCAGAAATAGAAGGAAAAGAATTAGAATTTAAAATAATAAAATTAGATAAAAAGAAGAATAATATAGTTCTTTCCAGAAAAGCTGTAATATTAAATGAAAATATATATGAAAGAAAAAAATTATTAGAAAATATATGTGAAGGAATTTATTTATATGGAATAGTAAAAAATATAACAGATTATGGAGCATTTATAGATTTAGGTGGATTAGATGGATTATTACATATAACTGATATAGCATGAAAAAGAGTAAAACATCCAAGTGAAATACTAAATATAGGGCAAAAAATAAAATTAAAAGTAATAAAATTTGATAAAGAAAAAATAAGAGTATCATTAGGATTAAAACAACTTAGTAAAGATCCATGAACATCAATAGATAAAAATTATCCTATAAACAGTAAAATAAAAGGAAAAATAACAAATATAACAGATTATGGTTGTTTTATAGAAATAAAAGAAGGTATAGAAGGATTAGTACATATTTCAGAAATGGATTGAAAAAATAAAAATATTAATCCTTTCAAAAAATTTAAAATAGGACAAAAAACAAAAGCAATTATATTAAATATAGATAAAGAAAAAAGAAGAATATCATTAGGAATTAAACAATGTAATCCTAACCCATGATTAAAATTTTCTAAAAAATATAAAATTGGAGATAAAATAAAAGGAACAATTAAATCTATAACAGATTTTGGAATATTTGTAAAATTAAATAATATAGATGGATTAATACATAACACAGATATTTCTTGATTAAATAAAGAAAATGAAATTAAAAAATATAAAAAAGGAAATAAAATAACTACTTTATTACTTAAAATAAATATAAATAAAGAAAAAATTCATTTAGGATTAAAACAATTAAAAAAAGATCCTTTTATAAAATATATAAAAATATATAAAAAAAATAAAAATATAAAATCTAAAATAATAAATATAACTAATAATATTATATATGTAAAATTTAAAGATAATATAGAAGGTCAAATAGATATCAATAATAAAAAAAATAAAAAATATAAATATATAATTAAAAAAAGTAAAATAAACAATTTTTTAAATACTAAAATAATAAAAATAGATAAAGAAAAAAGAATAATATATTTAATTATAAATAATAAAATAAAAAATAAAAATAAAAAGAAAAATAAGAATTTTTTATTTAATAGTATGGTAGAAGCTTTTAAAATGGCAAAAAATAAATAATTTAAATTTATAATTATAAATAATTAAAATATATATATATAAATTTTTTTAGTTAATATTATTAATAATAAAATTTTCAAAATTAATATAATTATTAAATTTTTTAAAAATATATGAAGATTTTATCAAATTATTACGTAATTTACAAGAATTATTTAAATTATAAAAAATATTACAAACATGTTTAATAATATTAATAGGATTTGTATTATTTATATATATTTCTTTTTTAATATATTTATATAAACAAAATAATATTTTTCTTATTTTAAAATTTATTTTTTTATTATAATTAAAAAAAGTATTTTCATAAAAATTATTATTCTTTTTATTATATTTATAATCTAAATCTAATAAAAATAACGGATTTTTATATATATATCTACCTATCATAACACCATCCACATATTTTAAATGATTATCAATATCTTCAATATTATTTATATTACCATTAATAATTATTATCAAATTAGGTAATTCCTTTTTAATTTTATAAATTATATTATAATTTAATTTAGGATTATTTAAATTAACTTTAGTAGAGAAATTATTTTTTATAACACTTCTCGCATGAATAATAAAAATTTTACATTTAGTCTCATTATATATTTTATAAATAAAATCTATAATTTTTCTATAAGAATAAGAAATATTAATACGTAATTTCACAGATAAAATAATTTCTTCTGATGCAAATTTTATAGCATTTAAACAATCTATAATTCTATTTATATTATTACATAAATAAAATCCTAAATTATTTTTATTACAATTTAAAGAAGGACAACCAATATTAAAATTTATTTCAGAAAAATTTAATTTTTTTGCTATTTTAGAGCAAATATATAATTTTTTAGGATCATTACTTATAAACTGTATAGCAACAATATTATCTTTTATAAAATTATAATATAACATTTTATTTTTATATTTAAATAAAAATAAAGAAGTATGTATCATACCTGTATACAATTTTATACTTTTATTTAATAAACTATAAAAATAATGACAATATCTATCAGTTAATCCCAACATAGGGGCAACAGAAAATTTATGTATATTCATATATTATAAAATTATTATTTTTTTAAACAACTAATATATTTTTTATCATTCATATATTTATATAATACTTTAGGTAATTTAACTAAACCACTACTAATCTGAAAATTTTCAATTATAGCTACTAAAACTCTTCCAATAGCTAAACCAGATCCATTTAATATATGTAAAAAATTTTTTTTATTATTCTTAATATTTTTATAACGTAAATTTATACGTCTAGATTGAAAATCTAATGTATTAGAACAAGAAGATACTTCTATATAAGAATTATTTACAGGAGATCAAACTTCTAAATCATATGTTTTAGATGAACTAAAATTTGTAGAACCACTACATAATAATACTTTACGATATGGTAATTTTAACATTTTTAATATTTTTTCAGCATCTAATACTAATTTATCTAAAAAATATGATGAAAATTTAGGTTTAACTATTTGTATTAATTCAACTTTATCAAATTGATTTAATCTAATTAAACCTCTATTATCTTTTCCATAAGATTTAGATTCATATCTAAAACAAGGAGTATATGAAACTAATTTAATTGGTAAATCTTTATTATATAAAATTTTATTTCTAAATAAATTAACTAAAGGGACTTCAGCTGTAGGAATTAAAGATAATTTATTATTTTTATCTTCATTAAATATATGAAATAAATTATTATTAAATTTTGGTAATTGTCCTGTACCATATAAACATATATCTTTAACAATATAAGGAACATAAACCTCAGAATATTTATTTATAATAACATGAGTATCTAACATAAATTGAGATATAGCTCTATATAACATACAAATATCATTTTTAATAATACTAAAAGATGAACCACTAATAATATTAGAAGTTTCAAAATCTATATTATTACTTAATTTACCAAAATTAACATGATCTATAATTTTAAAATTATAATTTTTTATGTTTCCTCACTTATATATAATTTTATTGGAACTATCATTTTCTCCTAAAGGAACATCATCACTAATAATATTAGGTACATAAGACATTAATTTATTTAAATTATATAATATTTTATTAATTTTTTTTTTTTTAAAAATAATATTGTATTTTATTAATTTAATAAAATATTTTAAATATGATAAATCATATTTTTTTTTTTTATAAAAAAAAACTTTTTTAGATAAATAATTATGTTTATATTGCATAAACTCTATTTCATTTAATAATTTTTTATAAATTATATAAATATTTAATATTTTATTAATATTAAAATTTTTATCACGAATTTTAATTTTTTTTTCAAAATAAGAAACATTATTTAATAATAGTTTAATATTTAACATAAAATAAATTTAATAATTAATTTTTAATATAACTAAAATAATTATATAATAAAATTTATTATATATTAACAATAATAATAAAAATATAGTATAAATGAAAAAAATTAAAAAAGTAATAATTATAGGATCAGGACCAGCAGGATATACAGCATCTATATATATAGCAAGAGCAAATTTAAAACCAATATTAATAACTGGATTAAATGAAGGTGGTCAATTAATAAAATCAAATAAAATAGAAAATTGACCAGGAGAAAAAAATGGAATTAAGGGTATAAATTTAATATTAAAAATGAAAAAACAAAGTATAAAATTTAAAACAAAAATAATTCAAGATGAAATAATAAAAATTAAAAAAAAAAAAAATTATTTTAAATTAATAGGAAAAAAAAATATATTTTATACAATATCTATAATAATAGCCACAGGAAGAATTCCAAAAAAAATAAAAATTAAAAATAAAAAAAAAATATATAAAAAAGTAATATCAAATTGTGCTTTATGTGATGGATTTTTATATAAAAATAAAATAGTAACAATTATAGGGGGGGGGAATAGTGCAATGGAAGAATGTTTATTTTTAAAAAGAATAGCAAAAAAAATTAATATTATACACAGAAAAAAAAAATTGAAAGGAGAAAAATATTTAATAAAAAAAATATATAAAAACATAAAAAAAAAAAAAATAAAATTTTATAAAAATTTTAAAATAAAAAAAATATATGTAAAAGATAATATTTTAAAAAAAATTTATATAAAATCAATAATAAATAAAAAAATTAAAAAAATAAAAACTAATGGATTATTTGTATCAATAGGATATAAACCAAATATAAATTTTTTTAAAAAAAATATAAAATTAGATAAAAAAGGATATATTATATTAAATAACAAAAAATATAAATCTATGACAAATATAAATGGCATATTTGCAGCAGGTGATATAATTAGTAAACAATATAAACAAGCTATAATAGCTTCAGCATCAGGTTGTATAGCAGCAATAGATATTCAAAAATATTTAAATAATATTAAAAAAACATAAAAATGATAAAAGAAAAAAATATAGAATTACAGGGAATAATTATAGAAACATTACCCAATACTAGATTTAAAATTAAATTAGATAATGGGCATAAAATAATAGCTCATATATCAGGAAAAATGAGAAAAAATTATATAAAAATATTAAAAGGAGATAAAGTAACAGTAGAAATAAGCCCTTATGATATAAATAAAGGTAGAATAATTTTTAGAAAAAATAAATAAAAATTAATTATATAAATGCAAAAAAAAAAATATAATATTAATATTAAAACAAGAGAATTAGCATTACAAATTATATATTCTTGAAATATATTTAAAAATAATAATAACATAAAATATAAAATTAAAGAATTTAAAAAAATAAAAGAAAATATATTTTATAATATAAATATTAAATATTTAATTAGAATTTTAAATGGAGTGCAAAAAAATTATAATTTTATAAATAATATAATAAATAAATATATATATAATAATACAAAATATATAGGAAAAATAGAATTATCAATATTATATTTATCAATATATGAATTAAAGATAAGCAAAAAATTACCATATAGAATAATAATAAATGAAAGTATTATAATAGCAAAAAAATTTGGAGCATATAATAGTTATAAATTAATTAATAAAATATTAGATAATATTAATAAAAAAATAAAAAACAAACATAATTAAATATATTATTAATAATTTCATTTTTAAAAACTTATTTATAAAAAAAAATAAAAATATGTTAAATGAAAATAAATATATATATAACATATATTCAAAATTACTAAATAATAGAATTATATTTTTAACAGGATATATAGAAGATGAATTATCAAATTCAATAATTACACAACTTTTATTTTTAGAATCACAAAATAAAAAAAAAGATATATATATGTATATAAATTCCCCAGGAGGGGTTATTACTTCAGGAATGTCAATATATGATACTATGAAATTTATTCAACCTGAAATAAATACTATATGTATAGGTCAAGCATGTTCAATGGCTGCTATATTATTAGCTTCAGGAAAAAAAAATAAAAGATTTAGTTTACCTAATTCAAGAATAATGATTCATCAACCTTTAGGAGGAGTTAAAGGACAAGCAACAGATATAGAAATTCAAGCAAAAGAAATAATTAATATTAAAAAAAAAATTATAAATCTACTTTCTATAAGTACTGGTCAAAAATATAATAAAATAAAAATAGATATTGAAAGAGATAAATTTTTATCACCAGAAAAAGCATTAAAATATGGAATAATAGATAAAATAATTATCAAACGTAAATATTTTAATAAAAATAAAATATAATATGAATAAAGAAAAAAAAAATAATATAGAAATATATTGTTCAATTTGTAAAAAAAATAAATTAAACAAAAATATATATATATGCAATAACTGTAAATTTTTTTTAAAAAAAAAAAAAAATATAAAATATAATTATTTTAATATAAAAAAATATAAACCTAAAAATATAAAAAATATATTAGATAAATATATTATTGGTCAAAATAATGCAAAAAAAATAATATCAACAACAATATATAATCATTATAAGTTAATTAATAATAATAATAAAAATATTTATAATAAATCAAATATATTATTAATAGGACCTACAGGTAGTGGAAAAACATTAATAGCAGAAATAATAGAAAAAAAATTTAATATACCAGTATCAATAACAGATGCAACAAGATTTACAGAAGCAGGATATGTAGGAGAAGATGTAGAAAATATAATATATAATTTATTACAAAAATGTAATTTTAATATAAAAAAAACAGAAAATAGTATAATTTTTATAGATGAAATAGATAAAATTGCAAAAAAAACAAGTAATATATCAATAACTAGAGATGTATCAGGTGAAGGAGTACAACAATCATTATTAAAAATGATAGAAGGTACAATAACTTATATTCCACCAAAAGGGGGTAGAAAACACCCTCAAGATGAATATATACCAATAAATACAAAAAATATATTATTTATATGTAGTGGTACATTTAATGGTATAAATAAAATTATTAATAAAAGATTAAATAATTATAATGAAATTGGTTTTAATGCTAATTTAAATTTAAAAAAAAAAAAAAAAAAAAAAATAGAAACAGAAGATTTAATAAAATTTGGATTAATACCAGAATTTATAGGAAGAATACCAATTATAATAAAATTAGAGAAATTAAATAAAAAATCTTTACTTAAGGTTTTAACTAAAACAAAAAATTCAATAATAAAATATTATAAATTTTTATTTAAATTAGATAATATAAATTTAAAATTTACAAAAAAATCTTTAAAAGAAATAGTAAAAAAATCTATAAAAAAAAAAACAGGTGCTAGAGGATTAAAAAATATAATAGAAAATAATTTAAAAAAAATAATGTATATCTATCCATCAAAAAAAAATATAAAAGAAATAATAATAAATAAAAATACAATAAAAAATAAAAAAAAACCAAAAATTATAAAATATAAATAAGGAAATAATATTATGCATTTAAAATGATCTCAAAAAAATAATGAGATCCCAATCTTACCATTAAGAGATATAATAATATATCCAAATATGATTGTACCTCTTTTTGTAATAAGAAAAAAATCTATATTTTGTTTAAAATTATCTATGAAACAAAATAAAAAAATAATGTTAGTAATGCAAAAAAATCCATTTGATAATGATCCAAATATAAAAAATTTATATAAAATAGGAACTTTATCACATATATTACAAATGTTAAAATTACCTGACGGAACAATTAAAATTTTAGTAGAAGGAATACAAAGAGCTAAAATAATAGAAATACAAGATAAAGGAAAATATTTTATAGGAATAATAAAAAAAATAAAAATAAAAGAAATAAATAGTAAAAAAAATAATATTTTAGTTAAAATAATAATTAATAAATTTAAATATTATATACAATTAAATAAAAAAATACCAATAGAAATATTAAATTCATTAAATAATATTAATAATATTGAAAAATTTACTAATACTATATCTACACATTTACCTATAAAAATAAAAAATAAACAACATATATTAGAATTATTAAATATATATAAAAGATTAAAATATATTTTATTAATGATTGAATCAGAAATAAGAATTCTCAAAATAGAAAAAAAAATTAAAAATAGAATTAAAAAACAAATAAAAAAAAATCAAAAAGAATATTATTTAAATGAAAAAATAAAAGCTATACAAAAAGAACTTAATTATATAAATAAAAATTTAAATGAATATGATTTAATTAAAAAAAAAATAAATAAATTTAAAATACCTAAAAAAATAAAAAAAAAAATAAAATTAGAATTAAAAAAATTAAAAATAATGCCTTTATTATCTTCAGAATCAACAGTAATAAGAAATTATATAGATTGAATAATACAAATTCCATGATATAAAAAAACAAAAACAAAAAAAAATTTATATGAAGCAAAAAAAATATTAGATAAAGATCATTTTGGTTTAGAACATATAAAAGAAAGAATATTAGAGTATTTATCTGTACAAAATAGATCTAATAAAATAAAAGGACCAATATTATGTTTTGTAGGTCCACCAGGAGTAGGTAAAACTTCTTTAGGAAAATCTATAGCAAAAGCTACTGGAAGAAAATATATTAGAATATCTTTAGGGGGGGTTAAAGATGAAGCAGAAATTAGAGGACATAGAAGAACTTATATAGGATCTATGCCTGGAAAAATAATGCAAAAAATAATAAAATCAAAAGTAAAAAATCCTTTATTTTTATTAGATGAAATTGATAAAATATCTTCAGATTTAAGAGGAGACCCTTCATCAGCTTTATTAGAAGTATTAGATCCAGAACAAAATAGTTATTTTAATGATCATTATATAGAATTAGATTACAATTTATCTAAAATAATGTTTATAGCAACAGCAAATTCAATAAATAACATACCAATTCCTTTGTTAGATAGAATGGAAGTAATAAAATTATATAGTTATAGCGAAAATGAAAAAATTAATATAGCAAAAAAATATTTAATACCAAAACAAATAAAAAATAATTTTTTAAAAAAAAAAGAAATAAAAATTAATAATAATGTAATTATAGATATAATAAGATATTATACAAAAGAATCAGGTGTAAGATCTTTAGAAAGAGAAATATCTAAAATATGTAGAAAAGGGGTAAAAAAAATAACAATAAATAAAAAAATTAAAAACATAAAAATAAATAAAAGAAATATAAAAAAATATTTAGGAATAAAAAAATTTAGTTTTAAAAAAATATATAAAAAAAAAAAAATAGGTGAAGTAACAGGATTAGCATGAACTGAAAATGGAGGAGAAATATTAACAATAGAAACATTATGTACTCCAGGAAAAGGAAAATTAATATATACAGGATCATTAGGAAAAATAATGAAAGAATCTATACAAATAGCTTTAACAATAATTAAATCATTATATAAAAAATTAAAAATTAAAAAAAATTTTTATTTAAAAAAAGATATTCATTTACATATCCCAGAAGGTGCTGTTCCAAAAGATGGACCTAGTGCAGGAATAACTATATGTACTTCAATGATATCAACTTTAATTAAAAGTTATGTAAAAAAAAATATTGCAATGACCGGTGAAATAACTTTACATGGAAATATATTACCTATAGGTGGATTAAAAGAAAAAATATTAGCAGCTTCAAGATCAGGAATTAAAAATATAATAATACCTTATGGTAATAAAAAAAATTTAGAAGAAATACCAATAAATATAAAAAAAAAACTTAAAATATATTGTCTTAAAAATATTAAAGAAGTATTAAAATTGTCATTAAAAAAAAAAATATTTTAATATTAAAACACGCTCTACTGGATTTGAACCAGTGACCTACAGCTTAGAAGGCTGTTGCTCTATCCACTGAGCTAAGAGCGTTTATAAATAATATCTATATTAACATAATTATAATATAAAAATAAATAAAATAATAAAAATTAAAATAAATATAATTATTAAAATAATAATAAATAAATATAAAAATAAAATTATTTAAAATAAAAATTACATAAAACAATAAAATATTTTGTATAATAAAATACTAATTAAAATATCAATTTGTATCATTTTTTTTATCTTGTATACAAATATTATTTTTTAATAATCTATTTCTTATTCAATCAGCTAATTTTCATTTTTTTAATAAACGAGCTTTATTACGTAAATAAATAAATTTATTAATTTTATTTATAAAATATATTTTTTTTTTATTTCTATTTTTATTTAAAAAATAATTTAAATTATCATTATTTAATAATCCTAATATATTTGCAAAATATTTCATTTTAATTCCTATTTTACTAGCTAAAACATAATTACCATTAGATTTTAAAATATTAATTTTTTTTACCATATAAAATATTAAACAATATACTTTAGGTATATTAAAATCATCATTCATATAAATATTAAAATAATTATCTATTTTTTTAAAAAATAATAAATTTTTATCTTTATTAGATAAAAAAATATTTAAATTTAAATTTCTTAATGAAGAATATATTTTTTTTATACATAATTTAAATTTATCTAAATATTTTAAATCAAAAATTAAATTTTTTCTATAATGAGTAGACATAAGAAAAAATTTAATAACATCAGGACTATATTTTTTTAATAAATCTTTTATAAGAAAAAAATTATTTTTAGATTTAGATAATTTACCTAAATTATTTATAACCATACCAGTATGTATTCAATGATTAACTGAATATTTATTTTTAAATAAACATTTAGATATAATAAATTCATTTTCATGATGAGGAAAAATTAAATCTGAACCCCCTCCATGAATATCAATATTTTTTAAATATTTATAACTAATAATAGAACATTCAATATGTCACCCCGGTCTACCTATACCTCAAGGAGAATCTCAACCAAAATATTTAATAGAAGAATTCATATTTAATTTTCATAAAACAAAATCATTATTATTATAATTATAATAGTTATTATTTTTTAATATATTATTACCATAATTTTTAATTTTTTTTATATTAAATAAAACATCACCATTAAATGAAATATAAGCATAATCATATTTAATTAATTTTTTTATAAAAAAAATTATTAATTTTATATGATCACTAATTTTAGGTTCAAAATTAGGTTTTTTAAAATTTAATTTTTTAAAATCATTATTCATACTTAAAATCATTAAATTAGATAAATCTTTAATAGAAATATTTTTTTTATAGGAATTAAAAATTATTTTATCATCAATATCTGTTACATTTCTAATATAATTACATTTATAATTTAAATGATTTAAATATCTTACTAAAATATCAAAAAAATAAAATGTTCTAGCATGACCAATATGACAATAATTAGATACAGTAACACCACAAACATATAAATTTATTTTTTTATTATTACAAAAATTTATAAATTCTTTTTTATTAGTTAAAGTATTAAATATTTTTAACATATATTACATTAAATTAATTTTTTAAATAAAATAAATACTTAATTATAAGCCGGATTCTGTTTAATTATTTTATATAAAAATAAATAAGACAATCATTTATCTAGATTAATAATCACTTATTAATTCAAGCGGCTTACCATAAAAAATAAAATATATGTACGGAATATACATTATATTATACTTAAAAAATATAAATATTTTATTTTTATAAATTTAGCCTTGCTCCAGATGGAGTTTACACATATATTATATTACTATAATATATAGTATGCTTTTACCATACTTTTTCACCCTTACCAAAAAAAATGGCGGTTATTTTCTGTTGCACTATTCATAAAATAAAAAATATTTTCCAGAAGTTATCTGGCATCTTTTCCTAAGGAGTCCGGACTTTCCTCTATTACTATTATTTATATATAATAATAGCGATTGTCAATTAATATTATTTATTTATTTATTCTTTTATAAGGATTATATATTTCTTTAAATTTTAAAAATATTTTAAAACCTTTAAAATTTAATTTTTTCATATAAAAATTTAATAATTTTTTTTTATAAGAACTATTTATTAAATTAATTTTATTTCCATATATAATTACAATTAAAGGATAATATTTACAAATTAAAGCATGTTTTAAATTAAAAATATACTTTTTATTTTTTTTATTAAAAATTTTTAAAATATTATTTATTTTAAAATTATTAATATTATTATAAAAAATATTTAAATAATTTAAATATATAGTTTTGTATATATTATTTATAATACTTAAATTATTTTTTAAACAAGAAAAAAAATATATATCCATATATTTCATAAAATCATATCTTCTAATTAAAAAATTTTTATATTTTAATAAAATATTATAATTAATATTATCACATTTATTAAATAATAATAATATATATTTACCTTCTTTAAAAAAAAAATTTAATATTTTTAAATCAAATTTAGATATACCTAAATTATAATCTATAATATATAAAATAATATTAAAATTTAATTTAATTATTGAAATAATATCGTTATAATAATAATTATTTTTATATAATCCAGGTGAATCACTAATTAAATAATAAATACTTTTATTATATCTATGTAAAAACATAATAAAATCTTTTGTATAATTATATTTTTTAGATATAAAAAATCTATTATTTTTACATATTAAATTTAAAAAATTAGATTTACCAACATTAGATTTCCCTAATACAACAAATTTTATAATTTTTTTATTAAAATTATAATTATTTAAATTATTTTTAAATAATATTTTATTTAATATATAATAATTTTTATCTAAATTAACACAAAATTTTATACTTTTTATATAAAATTTCTTATTTTTATTTATTATCTTATTTTTATTAAATAATTTACTTAAAAATATAAAAATACTACTTTTATCATATATAGATATATAAAAAATATATTTTATTCTTAAACAATAAAAATTATTTATACTTAATATAAAGTTATTATTCAAATCTTTTTTAGTTAATAAAAGTATTATATTTTTATTATATTTAACTAAATATTTTGATAAACATTTATCTTCATATGTAATAATACGTGAATCAACTAAAAAAAAAATAAAATTAACATTTTTAATTATAAATAAAAATCTTTTTTTTAGATTTAATAAAAAATTATTATTATTATTTTTTCTTTTATTATTAAAAAAAATAAATTTTAATATACTATTTGTATCAATTAAAATAATATTTTTATTTATAATTTTATATTTTTTATTTAAAAATCCATAATTATAATCTAAAGTAAAATATTTAAATTTATTTACAAAAGAAAAATTAGTATCAGTTAAAAAATTAAATAAACTAGTTTTACCAACATTAGAATTACCAACTATAGCTATAGTTAACATAAATTATAACTTTAAAAAATTATTTATAGTTTTAATTATATAAAAAAAATTAATTTTTTTTTGTTTATTATAATACAAATCTTTTATAGTTATATAATTTCCATATATTTCTTTTTTATCTATAATTATTAATATACGTATATTATTTTTTAATATTTTTCTAATTATATTACTTAAATTATTATATAATTTATAATCATTATAAATTTTTAAATTATTTAAATTAGAATTCAATATTCTTTTAAATACTAACATTCCTAATAGAATAGATTTATCATTATAAGAAGATATTATATATATATCAATATTTTTATTTATAATATTTTTTATATGATTTTTTTTTAAAAAAATAATTAATCTTTCTAAACCTATAGCGCAACCTACAGAAGGTATAGATAAATTAGATATATTTTTAGAAAGATTATTATATCTTCCTCCTGCACAAATAGTATTATTACTTCCATAAATATATTTTTTTTTTATTTTTCATTCAAAAACAAAATCATTATAATAATCTATACCTCTTACTAAATTATAATTTATTTTATATTTTATATTTAAACAATTAAGTTTATTACATATATTATAAAAATTATTTAAAGATTTTTTATTAATAAATTTTTTAAATTTAGGAATACTATTTAATATATTTAAAAACTTTTTATTTTTCTTATCAATTAATTTAAAATAATTTATATCTTTATTAATATTTAATTTATTTAAAATAATTTTATTATAATTATTTTTTATAAAATTAATATATTTTTCTCTATCACAAAAAGAACCAATAGTATTAATCTCTAAATATAAAAAATTATAAATATTTAGTTTTTTAAAAAAATATTTCATTATTAATAATAATTCTATATCCATTCCAATATTAAAACTTCCATATGATTCTAATCCAATTTGATAAAATTGTCTAAAACGTCCTTTTTGTGTATTTTCATATCTAAACATAGGACCAATATATCAAAATTTATTTAAAAAATTATTTAAATATAATTTATTTTGTATATAAGCTCTTAAACAACTTACAGTACCTTCAGGTTTTAACCCTAAAATAACATTATTATTGTCTTTTAAAGAATATATTTCTTTAGAAAAAATTTCATAATCTTTGTTTATACATTTATTAAATAATTCTTTTCTCTCTAAAATAGGTAATCTTATTTCTTCAAAAGAAAATAAAGAAATAATACTTCTAAAACATTTTTCTATATAATTTAATAAATATATATTATTTAAAAAATAATCATGTATACCTTTTAAAGATTTTATTTTTAATTTATTCATAAATATTTAATTAATAAAAATTTTTAAATACTATAAAAATAAATGAACCCTAATATAACAAAAATAAATAATTTAATAATATAAAAATAATTTAAAAATATAAATTTTTTAATTATATTAAAATAAGAATTTTCATTAATAAAACTACTATTAATATTATTATCAATTTTATATTTTTTTAAAAAAAAAAATATTTTTTTTTTAGAAATATTAACTAAACGTGCATAAGAATATATATATCCATATAAAAAAACTAAAGGTATATTAGAAGATAATATATCTTTTTCTATATTTTTTATAATATCTAATTTAAGACATAATTTTTTAGATATATCTTTTTTAGATAAATTTAAAGATTTTCTGGCTATTTTTAATATTTTTCCTAAAGAATTTGATTTTAAACTATTCATTTTATTATAAATTAATATTAAATTATTAAAAAAAATATAATTATTTATAATTTTTTATAAAATAAATATTTATTAAAATATTTATTATTAATTTTTATAAAAATAATATTTAATTATAATTATAATTATTATTATATAATAATAAAAAAAATATTAAAAGATATTATAATAATATTTATCTTCAAAAAATATTAAAAAAATGATAAACAAAAATACTTTAGCAATAGAAATTTCTACAGAACTATGTTCAATAGCAATAAAATATAATAAAAAAATATATACAAAATATAAATTTATTAATAAAAAAAAAAATCAATATATATTAATACTGATAAAAAAATTAATATATATTAATCATATTAATATAAATAAAATAAAATATATTATTATTAATAAAGGACCAGGAAGTATAATAGGTACAAGAATAGCATATAATATAGCAGAATTATTTAAATTAAAATATAAAAAAATTAAAATAATAAAATTAAATTCATTTAAAATTATTTTAAATAATATAAAAATTAAAAAAAAAATAAATAAAAATATATTTATAAGTATATATAATAGTATGAATAATATTATTATTTACAATAAAAAAAAAAATAAAATAAAAAAATATACTTCAATAAAAAAATTTAAAAAAAAAATTATATCTTTATCAAAAAATACCAATCTTATAGTAAATAATTATCAATTTAAAAAAAAAATAAATAAATTTTATAAAAAAAAAATACATATTATATATCCAAAAGCAAAATATATGTTATTTATATAAAAAATAAATATTTTAAATAATAAACATTAATAAAATAATTTTTATAATTTTATTATTATAATTTAAAAAATATAATTTTAATTATAAAAAAATTAAATTATAAAAATATTTAATATACTAATTAAAAAATTATAAATTAATTTATAATAAATTACTAAAAAATAAAAATCAATATATATTATAAATTATTAAATAAAATAAATATAAATATAAAAAATTTTTACACACAATATAATAAAATTCTTTTATTATCTCTGGAATAACTATAAAAATATATATAATTTATTCACAGAGTAATAAAAGAAAAAATTAATTATAAAAAATAATAATAAAATAAAATAAAAAATAAATAATAATATAAAAAGTTAAAAATAATATTAAAAAAATTAAATTAAAGAATTAAAAAATTTTTTTAAATTATTTAAAAAACTATCTGATTTAGGATTATTCTTTTTTATATTTTTTTTTAAAGTTATACCTAAATTATATAATAATTTTTTTTGTAATTTATTTAAATTAACTGGAGTTTCAACTATTATTTTACATAATAAATCACCATATTTATTATTTTTTAAATATTTAATTCCTTTATTTTTTATTCTAAAAATTTTACCAGTTTGAGTTTCAGGAGGAATTTTAAATATTATTTTATTATACAAAGAAGGTATTTCTATTTTTCCACCTAATGCTGCTATAGAAAAATTTATAGGAACTTTACAATATAAATCATTATTAAATCTTTTAAATATAGAATGTTTTTTAACTTTTATTTTAATATACAAATCACCACATTTTGAATTATAACCACCATAATTACCTTTTCCAATTATACGTATATTATCACCATCATTTATTCCAGAAGGAATTTTAATAGAAAAATTTTTATATACCTTTTCAGTTCCTGATCCTCTACAAATATAACAAACATTTTCTATAATATAACATTCACCATTACAAGAAGGACATGTTTGTTGTATTGTAAAAAAACCCTGTTTAATATGTATATTACCATTTCCATTACATGTATTACATACTTTACGAGATGTACCAGATTTACATCCAGTTCCATTACATATACTACATTTTTGTATTAAATTAACTCCTATTTTTTTAGAAACACCTTTAATAACTTCTTCTAAAGTTATACTAATTTTATATAAAACATCAGAACCAATATTATTATTAGAATACTTTTTATTTTTTTTGGATTTAAAAATATCTCCAAAAACATCACCAAATATATCACTAAAATCATTACTAGTATAAGTAAAATCAGTATAATTATCTTCATTAAAAGAAGTATGACCATATTGGTCATACATAGATCTTTTTTTAGTATCACTTAATATTTCATAAGCTTTTTGTATCTCTTTAAATTTTTCTTCATAAATTTTATTACCTTTATTTCTATCTGGATGATATTTTATAGCTAAACGTTTGTATGCTCTTTTAATTTCTTGATTATTTGCTTTTTTAGAAATACCTAAAATATCATAATAATCTTTATTTGACATTTTTTAAAAACCTATAAAATATAATTTTTTAAGATTATTTATTTTTATCATTTATTTCTTCACATTCTGCATCAACTACTTTATCATTATTTATATTATTATCATTCACTTTATTATTATTATTATTACTATTACTATTATCTTTATTATTATATTTATAAAGATTACTAGATAATTGTATTACCTCTTGTATAGATTTATCTATTAAAATTTTATCTTCACCCTTTGATACTTCTTCTAATTTATTTAAACTTAATTCAATAGATTTTTTTTCTTCAACAGGTATTTTATTATTTAATTCTAATATTTGTTTACGAGTAGTATGAATTAAATGATCTGCTTGATTACGAGATTGTATTAATTCTTCAAATTTACGATCAACTTCTTCATTCAACTTAGCATCTTGAACCATTTTATTTATTTCAATATCATTTAAACCTGAAGATGCTTTAATAGTAATTTTTTGTTCTTTACCAGTATTTTTATCTTTAGCTGATACATGTAATATACCATCAGCATCAATATCAAAAGTAACTTCTATTTGAGGTACTCCTCTAGGAGCAGATTGTATACCATCTAAATTAAATTGACCCAAAGATTTATTATCTATTGCTTTAGTACGTTCTCCTTGTAATACATGTACAGTAACAGCAGATTGATTATCTTCTGCAGTAGAAAATACTTGACTATGTTTAGTAGGAATAGTGGTATTCTTTTTAATTAATGTAGTCATAATTCCACCCATTGTTTCTATTCCTAATGATAAAGGAGTTACATCTAATAATAAAACATCTTTAACTTCTCCAGAAAGAACACCACCTTGTATAGCTGCACCAATAGCTACTGCTTCATCAGGATTAACATCTTTTCTTGGAGATTTCCCAAAAAATTCAGTTACTTTTTTTTGAACTAAAGGCATTCTTGTTTGACCACCAACAAGAATTACATCCTGTATTTTAGATACATCTAAATCTGCATCTTTTAAAGCTATTTTAACAGGATCTATAGATTTTATAATTAAATCTTCAATTAAAGATTCTAATTTAGCTCTAGTTAATTTTATATTTAAATGTTTAGGACCGCTAACATCAGCAGTAATATAAGGTAAATTAATCTCAGTTTGTTTAGATGAAGATAATTCTATTTTAGCTTTTTCAGCAGAATCTTTTAATCTTTGCATTGCAAGAGGATCATTAGATAAATCTATATTATAATCTTTTTTAAATTCAGAAACTAAAAAATTTATTATTTTACTATCAAAATCTTCACCACCTAAATGTGTATCACCATTAGTAGATAAAACTTCAAAAGTTTTTTCTCCATCAATATTATCTATTTCAATAATAGAAATATCAAATGTTCCTCCTCCTAAATCATAAACAGCAATAATACTATTATTTTTAGATTTATCTAAACCATAAGCTAAAGCAGCAGCAGTAGGTTCATTTATAATTCTTTTAATTTTTAATCCAGCTATACGACCAGCATCTTTAGTTGCTTGTCTTTGAGTATCATTAAAATAAGCAGGTACTGTTATAACAGCTTCTGATACTTTTTCTCCTAAATAATCTTCTGCAGTTTTTTTCATTTTTTTTAAAACTTCAGCAGAAATTTGAGGAGGGGCAACTTTTTTATTTTTTACCTGTATTCAAGCATCACCATTATTAGATGAAACTATTTTATATGGCATTATATTTACATCACGTTGAACTTCAGAATCACTATACTTACGACCAATTAATCTTTTTATAGCAAAAAAAGTATTTTCAGGATTAGTAATAGATTGACGCTTTGCGGGTTGACCAACTAAAATTTCATTATCTTTAGTATAAGCAACAACAGAAGGAGTAGTACGATCACCTTCAGAATTTTCTATAACTTTAGCTTTATTATTTTCCATTATAGCTACACAAGAATTAGTAGTACCTAAATCAATACCAATAACTTTAGTCATATTAAATCTCCATTAAAAAAATTAATCTTTATATAAAGATATAAGTACATACTTTAAAATATCAACTAAAAATATAAAATATTTTATAAAAATATAAAATATATAATTTTATTTATTTTTAATATATAATTATAATTTATAAATTATATAAATAATTTTAATAAATATAAAATATTAAATATATAAAATGAATAAAAAACACATAAATTATAAAAATACAATAAATTTACCAAAATTAAATTTTCCTATGAAAGCAAATTTAAATATAAAAGAGCCTAAAATATTAAAAGAATGAAAAAAAAATAATTTATATTTAAATATCTCTAAAAAAAAAAAAAAATTATTTATAATTCATGATGGACCACCATATGCAAACGGTAATATTCATATAGGACATGCTTATAATAAAATATTAAAAGATATAATAATAAAATATAAAATCTTTATGAATTTTAAAATTAATTATATTCCAGGATGGGATTGCCACGGTTTACCTATAGAATTAAAAATTAAAAAAAAAAAAAAATATATAATTAATAAAAAAAATAAAAATAATTTTAAAAAATTATGTTCTAATTATGTTAATTATCAAATTAATAAACAAAAAAATAATTTTATAAGATTAGGAATATTAGGTAATTGAAAAAATTATTATAAAACTATGGATTTTAAAATAATATCAAATACAATAAAAATATTAAATAAATTAATAAAATTAAATTATATAGAAAGAAAAAAAATACCTACAAATTGATGTACAAAATGCAAATCTTCTTTAGCAGAAGCAGAAATAGAATACAAAAACAAATTATCAAAATCTATATATTTATTATTTGATATATATAACAAAAAAAAATTTTTAAAAAAAATAAACTTAGATTATAAAAAATATATAAATTATAATTTTAAACTAATTATATGAACAACTACTCCATGAACATTACCAGGTAATTGTGCAATTGCTGTACATCCTAAATATACATATTCATTTATAAAAATTAAAAATAATATTTACATTATATTAAAAAATAAAATAGAAGAAATAATAAATAAAATAAAAAAAAAATATAAAAAAATATATTCTTCAAAAGGAATAATATTTAATAATTTTTATGCATATCATCCAATATCAAAAAAAAAAACACCTATAATATTAGATTCTCATATAGTAGATAAAAATATTGGAACCGGATTAATTCATATTGCATCTGAACATGGGCAAGAAGATTATAAAATTTCAAAAAAAAATAATTTAAAAGGATTAAATGTCATTAAAAAAAATGGAAAATATATTAAATATAAATATATAAATAATATAGAAAATAAAAATATAAAAACAGCAGAAATATTAATAATTAATAAATTAAAAGAAAATAAAAAAATAATATTAGAAAATAAAATAATACATAAATATCCATATTGCTGGAGGCATAAAAAACCTATATTATTAAAATCAACATCACAATGATTTATAAATATAAATAAAAATAATTTAAGAAAAAAATTATTAATATCAATTAAAAAAGTAAAATGGATACCTAAATGAGGGTATAAAAAAATTAAAAAAATGATAATAAATAGACCTAATTGATGTATATCAAGACAAAGAATATGAGGAACACCAATACCTATATTTATTAATAAAAAAACAAAAAAAATGCATCCAAAAACAACATTTCTAATAAAAAAAATAGCAAATAAAATAAAAAAATTAGGTCCTAATTATTGAAATAATATAAATAAAAAAAAAATTTTAGGTAAAAAATATAAAAAATACAAAAAAATATCAGATACATTAGATGTTTGATTCGATTCAGGATCAACATGTTTTACTGTAATAAATCCAAAATTTAAAAAAAATAAAATAAGTGATATATATTTAGAAGGATCAGATCAATTTAGAGGATGATTTATGTCTTCATTAATAATAAATACAGCAATAAATAATTGTGCACCATATAAAAAAATAATATCACATGGATTTATATTAAATAAAAATAATGAAAAAATGTCAAAATCTTTAAATAATTATATAAAACCTAAAGAAATAATAAAAACTTTTGGTTCTGACATATTAAGATTATGAGTATCTTCAACAAAATTTTATAAAGATATAAATATATCAAATGAAATTATACTAAGAACTGTAGAATCATATAGAAAAATCAGAAATACAATAAAATTTTTAATTTCAAATTTAGATAATAATATTAATATAATAAATAAAAAAATAAAAAAAAATAATCTAATTTTAATAGATAGATGAATAATTCACAAAACAAAAAAATTACAAAAAAAAATAATATATTTATATAAAAAATTTAAATTTTATAAAGTAACTAAAAAAATAATAAATTTTTGTAATATATATTTAAGTTCAATATATTTAGATATTATAAAAGATAGAAAATATACAATTAAAAAAAATACAAAACCATATAATAGCTTACAAATAACTATATGAATGATTTTAGAATCATTAGTAAAATTAATATCTCCTATATTATCTTTTACTTCAGAAGAAATATTTAAATATTTACCAAATAAAAAAAATAAATCAATATATGAAGAAACTTGATTTAATAAATTATTTTATTTAAAAAAAAATAATAATATAAATGAAAATATATGAAAAAAATTAATATATATTAAAAATAATTTTAATAAAATTTTAGAAAAAAAAAAAAAGAAAAATAAAATAAAATCTTCATTAGAAATAAAATTAATATTATATTTAAAAAAAAATTTTTTTAATATAATTAAAAAAATAAAATCAGAATTAAAATTTTTTTTTATAACATCAAAAACAAAAATAAAAATTTTAAAAAATGAAAAGTATAAAAAATTTTTTAAAATAAAATGTAAAAAAATTATTGGAATAAAATGTAATAGATGTTGGCATTATGTAAAAAAAATATATAATATTAAAAAATATAATATATGTAAAAGATGTATAAAAAATATGTTTGGTAAAGGTGAAAAAAGAAAATTTATATAAAATATTATGTACAAAGATATAGGACAAAACTTTTTAATTAATAAAAAAATTATTAAAAATATTATAAATTTTATAAAACCAAATAAAAAAGATATTTTTCTAGAAATAGGTTGTGGAACAGGACAACTAACTAAAGAATTATATAAATATACTAAAAATATAATAGCTTTAGATATAGATAATAATTTAATTAAAAAATGTAAAAAAAAAAAAAATAAAATTATTTTTTTAAATATAGACATATTAAAATTTAATTTTTATAAATATAAAACAAAATTTAGAATTATTGGTAATATTCCATATTATATATCTCATAAAATAATATATAAATTAATAAAAAATTATAATTTTATATATGATATACATATATTACTACAAAAAGAATTAGCAAATAATTTATTTTTAAATATTAAAAATAAAAAATATTCTAAAACTACTATAATTATTAATTTATTATTTAAAATCAAAAAAATAATAAATATTAAAAATTATAATTTTCAACCAAAACCAAAAATAGAATCAACATTAATAAAATTAAAATCAAATAATAATATAAATAACATAAAAAATATAAATCTATGCATACATATATTAAATAATATATTTAATAAAAAAAATAAAAAAATATATAATAATTTAAAAAAATTTATAAATATTAAAGAATTTAAAAAAATTAATATAAATCCTAATATTAGGATAAATAAAATAAATATAAAACAATATTGTAAAATAATAAAATATATAATTAATAAAAATAATTAAGAAATTTTATTAATTAATTTTAATATATTTGATTTATATCTAGAACATTTATTTAAATGAATAATTTTTTTTATATATAATTTATCTAAATTAGATTGTAAAATACGAAAAAAAAATAATGCTTTTTTATATTTTTTATTTTTTATAAAAAATTTAATTTTTTTAATATATGTTTTAATTATAGATTTTTTACTTTTATTTATTTTATTTTTATATTTATTTTTATTTTTATTTTTATTTTTATTTTTTTTATAATATTTTATAGACATCATTACCTCTTACAATTAATTAAAATTTTTCTTAAAATAATTTATTAAATTTAAAGTAGAATTATCTAAATATATTTTATTTTCATTCAAATTATTATTTTTTAAAGATTTATTTTTTAAATATGGATATATAAAATTAGATAGTTTTTTACTTAATTCTACCCCTCATTGATCAAAACTAGAAATATTTAATATAATACCTTGACTGATTACTCTATATTCATATAAAGTAATTAAAGCGCCTATATTATAAGGATTTATATTATTCAATAAAATAGAATTACTAGGTCTATTTCCCTTAAATTTTATAAATTTATAAATATTATTATTATTTTTATTAAAAATATTATATTTAAATATTTTATCACCAAATGCTAAAGATTGTGTTTGTGATAAAAAATTAGATATTAATATTAAATGAGAATTATTGATATTATAAGAATTACAAATCTCTACAATAAAATCACAAGGAATAATATAAGTTCCTTGATGTAATAATTGATAAAAAGAATGTTGAGATATAGTACCAATACCCCCCAAAACTATAGGAGAAGTATAATAATCATTTATATAATTACCGTTATAATCTATACATTTACCATTAGATTCCATTATTAATTGTTGTAAATATGTTGGTAAAAAAAATAATTTATTACTATAAGCTAAAATAGCTTCTACAGAATAATTAAAAAAATTATTATATCAAATACTTATTATTGCTAATATTATAGGTATATTATTTTTAAAATTAGAATTAAAAAAATGAATATCCATATCATGAGCTCCATATAATAACTTTTTAAAATTTTTAAACCCCATAAAAATAGATATAGATAAACCAAATGGTGAACAATAAGAATAACGATTACTTAACCAAGTATCTACAATAAATATATTATTTAAATTTACTCCAAATTTTATTGCTTTATTAAAATTACTAGATATTAAAATAAAATGATTATTTAAAGATATAATATTATTATTATAAAAATTTAAAATTCAATTCTTTGCTATATTTGAATTAGATAAAGTTTCTATAGTTGTAAAACTTTTAGAGCAAATTATAAAAAGAGTTTTTTCAGGAGAAATTTTTTTAATCAATTTTGAAATTTTCAAAGAATCTATATTAGAAATAAAATAAAATTTTTGATATTTATTAATTTTATATTCTAATAATGAATTTATAATCATTTTAGGGCCAAAATCTAAACCTCCTATTCCTATATTAACAATATTTTTAATTTTTTTACCAGAATAACCTAATCATTTACCATTTATTATTCTTTCTGTAAAAAATTTAATTTTATTTAAATTAGCATCTATATCTTTTTTATAATCTAATAAAAATTCTTTATTTTTTAATAATTTATTATCAAAATCTCTTAATAAAAAATTCAAAAAAGGTTTATTTTTTGTAAAATTTACATTTTCACCTTCTAAAATAGATAATATATAATCTTTAAAATTAATTTCATCTAATAAACTTAAAAATAAATTTATTGTTTTTAATATAATTTTATTTTTTGAATAATCAACTAAAATTTTATTATTAAAATTTATAGAAAAATTTTTAAATCTATTTTTATCTTTCTTAAACAAATCAATTATTTTAATATTTTTTATATAATTAAAATGATTTAATATTTTTTTTCAACTTTTAGTTTTAATAGGATTTTTAAACATATTTAAATTCCTGATATATATATTATATTATATTATTAATATAACTAAATATTTATAATTTATATATAAATTAAATAATTTATTTATTATAATTAATAAAATATATATATAAATATATTAATATTTATTTAAAATAAAAATGAAAATTATATACAAAAAAAAAATAAAAAATTTTATATACAGAATATTATATTTAATAATTATTTTAATAATTATATTAATTTTATTAATTTATAATATATATAATTTACAAATAAAAAATTTTAAAAAATACTATTTTTTATCTAAAAAAAACTATATTAAAATAAAAAATATTATTCCAAATAGAGGAATTATTATAGATAAAAATAATATACCAATAGCTAATAATAAAAAATACTATTATATTAATATAATATCATATAAAAATAAATATTTTAAAAATATTATAAATATTTTAAAAAAAATAAACATATCAAAAAAAATAATTAAAAAAATTAAAAAAAAATATAAAAAAAAAAAAAATATATTATATAAAATAAACAAAAATAATTTAATAAAATTTTATATAAATAAACCTTTTATAAAAAATATAAATTTAAAAAAATATATAAGAAGAAATTATCCATACAAAAAAATATTAGCTCATGTAATAGGATATGTAAATATATATAACAAAAAAAAAATTATAGCAAAAAATGGAATAGAAAAATATTATGAAAAAAAAATAAAAGGAAAATATGGATATAAAAAAAATATAATAAATAATAAAGGTAAAATAATTTATAAATATATAATCAAAAAACCTAAAGCAGGAAAAAATATAAAATTATCAATAGATATAAAATTACAAAAATTTATTTATAATATTTTAAAATATAATACTGCCGCAATAATAGTAACAAATTGTAAAAATGGAAAAGTTTTATCTTTAATTTCTTTTCCAAGTTTTAATCCTAATTTATTTACTAGAAAAATTTTTAAAAAAGAATTTAATAAAATTTTAAATAATAAAAATTCTCCATTAATTAATAAAGTTATACAAGGAATATACCCACCAGCTTCAACTATAAAACCTTATATAGGTATAGCTGCATTAGAAGAAAAAATAATAAACAAAAAATTTATTATGTTCGATCCAGGATGATGAAAACTACCCGAATCTCAAAAAATATTTTATGACTGAAAAAAAATAGGACATGGAAAATTAAATATAATTAAATCTATAGAAGAATCATCAGATACATTTTTTTATCAAATATCTTATCATTTAGGAATCAAAAAAATAATTAATTGAATAAAAAAATTTAAATTTGGAAATAAAACTAATATAGATTTACCAAATGAAAAAAAATTATTTTTACCTAGTAAAAAATGAAAAAAAAAAAAATATAATTCTAGATGATATACAGGAGATACTATTTCTATAGGAATAGGACAAGGATATTTAATAGCAACCCCAATACAAATACATCAAGCATTATTAATTTTAATTAACAATGGTTATATAATAAAACCTTATATATTATTAAATAATAATAATAATAATAAAATAAAAAATATAAAAATTAAAAAAAAAAATATTAAAATAATTAAAAAAGGTATGTATGGAGTATCTAATAAAAAAAATGGAACGGCATTTTGAAATTTTCTAGGAACAAAATATAAAATTGCAGCAAAATCAGGAACAGCTCAAATATATTCAATAAATCATAATCATAAACCAAAATATATAAAAAAAAAATTAAAAGATCATATATTAATGAATACTTTTTTACCATATAAAAATCCTAAATTTGCAATAACAATAATACTAGAACATGGAGGAAATGGGTTAAAAATAGGAGAAATAATGAGAAAAATAACAGATTTTATATATAAAAATAATATAATTAATGAATAAAAAAAACATAAAAAAAATAGATATTATAATAATATTATGTATAATATGTATTTTACTATATAGTATAATATTAATTTATAGTACAAATATAAATAATAAAAATAATAATATTATATATAAAAAATTTTTTCATATAATTATTAGTTTAATAATAATGTTCTATATTATTAAATTTAATAAAAAATATTACATTAATAATGCATATATAATATATATTATATGTAATTTATTATTAATATATGTATATTTATATGGATATATAACAAATGGAGCAAAAAGATGAATAAATATAAAAATTATTAAATTTCAACCTTCAGAAATAGCTAAAATATCAGTACCAATATTAATTACAAAAATATTAAATAAAAATAATTATTCAATTAATAATATAAAAATTATTGTATTAATAATAATTATAACTCTAATACCTAGTATATTAATATATTTACAACCAGATTTAGGAACATCTATTTTAATATTATTATATGGAATAATAGGATTATATTTAGGAGGAATTAATAAAAAAATAATATTAATATCTATAATATTAATATTATTAAGTATACCATTTATATGAAAATTTTTATTATATAAATATCAAAAAAATAGAATAATAACATTATTTAATAAAAATAATAATATTTTAAATAATGGATATCAAATAAATCAATCAAAAATTGCTATAGGGTCTGGTGGATTATATGGTAAAGGTATATTTTTAGGAACACAATCAAAATTTAATTTTATTCCAGAAAACAAAACTGATTTTATATTTACTTTAATAGCTGAAGAACATGGATTTATAGGAATATTATTTACATTATTAATTTATATAATACTAATAATAAGAGTTTTAATAATATGTATAAATAATAATGATATATTTAATAAATTATTAATATCAAATTTAATAATAAATTTTTGTATACATATAATTATTAATATAGGAATGGTAATTGGATTACTTCCAATAGTAGGTATTCCATTACCTTTAATAAGTTATGGGGGAACATCATTAATAATAACAATATCTATGTTTGCAATAATTATGTCTCTTAAAAAAAATACTTAATTAAAAAAATATGAAAAAAAAAAAAATATTAATATTTATAATATATTTAATTAGTATAAATTTATATGCTAATACAATAAAAAATATAAACGTAAAATCATATATTTTAGTAGATTATAAATCTAATAAAATATTATTAGAAAAAAATTCTAATTCTAAATTATATCCAGCTAGTTTAAATAAAATTATGACTAGTTATATCATAGCAGATTATATAAAAAAAAAAAAAATAAATAAAAATGATTTAGTAAAAATAAAAAAAAATTCAAATTGAAAAAATTCTTTTTTTAAAGAATCATCATTAATGTTTTTAAAAAAAAACCAAAAAGTTAAAATTTCTGACTTAAATAAAGGAATAATAATTCAATCCGGAAATGATGCATGTATAGCTATAGCAGAACATTTATCAGGAAATGAAAAAAATTTTGTTAAATTAATGAATAAATATAAAAAAAAAATTAATTTAAAAAATACAAATTTTATGAATTCACATGGATTAGATAATAATAAACAATATACAACAGCATATGATATGGCAAAATTAAGTATTTTGTTAATAAAAAATTTTCCAAAAATATATAAAATATATAAAAAAAAAAAATTTACTTTTAATAATATTAAACAAATAAATAGAAATTTATTATTATGAAATAAAAATCTAAATATAGATGGTATAAAAACAGGTCATACTAATAAATCAAAATATAATTTAATAATTTCAGCTAAAAAAAAAAATAATAGATTAATAGTAGTAATATTAGGAGCTAAATCTATACAAGATAGAAATTATTATGCAAAAAAAATATTAAAATGAGGATTTAAAAATTTCAAAACCAAAAAAATAATCAAAAATAATAAAAAAATAATAAATAAAAAAATATGATTTAGTAAAAAAAATTTTATACCAATAGGAGTAAATAAAAATATATATATAAATAATAATAAAAAAAAAAAAAGTAAAATAAAGTTATTAATTATATTTAAAAAAATATTAAAAGCACCTATTTTAAAAAAACAAATATTAGGAAATATATTTTTAAAAATAAATAATAAAATTAAAAAAAAATATAAAATATTATCATTAAAAAAAATAAAAAAAAATAATATTATAAAAATATTATTAGATAATATAAAAATAAAAATTTGTAAAACAATTAATAAAATAATTAATTTTTTTAAAAATACAAAATATGAAAATGTATAAAATAATTAAAATAGTAATTGCATTATCAGGAGGAGTAGATTCTTCAGTAACAATATGAATATTACAAAAATTAGGATATAAAATAAAATGTGTCTTTATAAAATGTTGAGAAGAAAATAATAATAATAAATGTACTTATTTAAAAGATTATAAAGATTGTAAAAAAATATGTAAAAAATTAAAAGTAAAATTATATAAAATTAATTTTTCATTTGAATATTGAAAATATGTATTTAATAAATTAATAAAAAATCAAAAAAAAAATAAAATTATAAATCCTGATATATTATGTAATAAAGAAATAAAATTTAAAATATTTATAAAATTTGCTATAAAAATATTAAAAGGAAATTTTATATCTACAGGTCATTATGTAATAATAAAAAGAAAAAAAAATAAATATTATTTATTAAAAGGTATAGATAAAAAAAAAGATCAAAGTTATTTTTTATATTATTTAACTCAAAAAAAAATAAAAAAATGTATATTTCCGTTAGGAAAATATTATAAAAAAAATATAAGAAAAATTGCTATTAATTTAAAATTAATTAATGCTAAAAAAAAAAGTTCAACTGGAATATGTTTTATAGGTAAAAGAAATTATTTTAATTTTATTAGAAAATATATAAAAGATAATAAAGGAAAAATAATTGATATAAATAATAAAATATTGGGAAAACATAAAGGATTACATTTATATGCAATAGGACAAAGAAAAAATTTAAATATTAATTTAGGACAACATTTACCATATTATGTATATAAAAAAGATATAAAAAATAATAAATTAATAGTAGTAAAAGGTAAAAAAAATATATTTTTATATTCTATTGGAATATATATTAAAAATATACATTTTATAAATAAAAATAATAATAAAAAAAAAATATTTTGTAAAATAAAAATTAGATATCAACAAAAAAAAGATATTAAATGTAAATTATATATTAATAAAAATAAAATATTATTTAATAAACCAATATTTGGAATAACATCTGGACAATCAGTAGTATTTTATAAAAAAAATATATGTTTAGGGGGAGCAATAATAAAAAAAAATATATCATTAATTAATAATAATATTTAAAATTAGAAAATTTATTAAATAAAAAATTTATATTTTTTAATAAAAAAATTCTATTTGATTTAACATTTTTATTTTTAACATCTATTTTAACAAAATTTAAAAAATTATTTATTTTTTTAACAGATATAAAAAAATATTTAATTAATTTATCATAATTATGATTAATATATAAAAATTTATTTTTTTTATATAAATACAAAATATATTTATATAAAGTAATTTCTTTTTCTTTAATAAGAAAATTAATATCAAATTTTTTAATATTAAAATTACAATATTTTTTTAATAAATTATTTACTCTTTTATATAAATTAATAAATTTTATAAAAATTTCTTTATTTTTATATTTTAATATAATATCAATACGATTTTTTATATCTAAAAAATCATATATTTTTTTCTTCTTTAATAAAGAATATATTACATTTTTTGAAATTTTTAATTTATTTAAATAATTCATAAATCTAATATTAATAAAATTTAGTATAATTAATATTTTTTTTTTATTAATTTTTTTTTTTTTAAATAAAAATATAGAAAAACTTATTATATTATATATATTAATATAAAAATTACTATTTAATATTTTATCTATAATTAAAAAAGATAATTTTCTTAACCCATAAGGATCATTTTTTTTTTCTAAATAAATAAAATTATATAATATAAAAATACTAACTAAAGTATCTATTTTATCTACTAAAAAAATTATAGAACTATATATATTATTATTATCAACATTATAATGTTCTTTTATTATTAAAGATATATTTGAAGACTCTCCATCTAATAATGAATAATGCATACCTATTATACCTTTTAAATTACTATAATATTTACATAAATTAGTTGCTAAATCACATTTTACTAATAAAATGACATGATTTAAAAAATTTATATTAATATTTAAATAATTTAAATAATATAAAAATTTTTTAGATAAAAATAAAATTCTAGTTACTTTATCTAAAAAAGTACCAATTTTTTTATAAAAAATAATATTTTTTAATTTAGATAAATAACTAATTAAACAAAATTTTCTATCTTTAATAAAGAAATTTTTAGCTTCATTTAATTCTGAATTAATAACATTTTCATAACCTTTTATTATTACATTATAATTATTACTTTTCATATCTAATATAATAATAAAATTATTTGTTAATATATTTTTTTTATTAAATAAAATAATACCATAATATTTTTCAATAATAAATGTTATTAAATCTTTAGGTAAAAATAAAAAATTTTTATCAAAATTACATAAAATTCCAACAGGTCATTCTATCATAGAAATAATTTTCTTTAAATATTTATTTTTTAAAAAAAATAATAATTTTTTTTTAATAGATATATTTTTTATTATATTTAATATTCTTATCTTTCTATATTTATAATCTATTATAACTTTACAAAATTTAAATAAATTTTTTATATAATCATTAGCATTATTTAAAATTATATTTTTATTATTATTAATAAATTTATGACCAAATAATATATTATTAGATTTAATATTAAAAATCTCAATATCTAAAATTTTATTATTAAACATAATAATAATATTATTAATAGGTCTAAAAAAAAAATATTTATTTTCTTCACAAATTATAGTTTTATTATTTTTTAATAAATTAAAAAAAACATTTTTTAATATAATTAAAATTAATTTTTTAATATTACTTACTTTATTTTTTTTTTTAAAGAAAAAACATTTTAAATTACTTTTTTTTATATATTTTATATCTTTTATAGATAAATTTATATTTTTACATCAATTAATTAATTTATTATTATTAAATATATTAATTTTAGAAATTTTAATTTTAGGACCTTTTATAATTTTATATTTATTTTTAAAATATTGATTATAACTTAAATTATAAACTAAACAAGAAATTCTTCTTATAGTAACAAAAACTTTTATTTTACTAAATAAAAAATTATATTTTATTAAATTATATTTAATATATTTTTTAAAATTAATATTAATATATTTTAATTTATTAATAGGTAATTCTTCAGAAATTAATTCAATTAATAATATACCTTTAAACATTTAAATCCTTAAATAAATTATAAATTTAGATACAAATTAGCAATTTTATTAAAAATTTTTCTAATACATAAAATATTATTTTGTCTTTCTATTTTAGAAAAATAATTTTTAGCATCTAATAAATTAAAATAATAAACCATTTTAATTGCAAATTCATATGAAATTTTAATTAAAGGTCTATCTAAATTTATTAATCTTAAAGATTCATTTTTATAATTATTCATACAAGAAAGTAAAAAATTTATATTAGAATTATTAAAAATATAATATGATTTATCTATTTCATCATTATACAAAATATCAATATATTTTATTTTTTTTAAAATATTAATATCTCAAATTAAATTATTTATATGATTTACATTTTGTAAATATAAAGATATTCTTTCCAAACCATAAGTAATTTCACAAAGTGAAGGAATACAATCAAATCCCCCCATTTTTTTAAAATAAGTAAATTGACTAATTTCCATCCCATTTAATCAAACCTCTCAACCTACACCATATGCACCTAAAGTAGGATTTTCTCAATTATCTTCAATAAAACGTAATTCTGATATATTTAAATTTATATTTAAATATTTTAATGACTCTATATATAAATTTTGAATATTTTTTAAAAAAGGTTTACTAATAACCTGAAATTGATAATATTGTTGTAATCTATTTGAACTATTACCATAACGACTATCATTTGGTCTTCTACATAATTGTATATAAGAATAAAAACTTTTTTTTTTATTAAAACAACTAAAAAAAGTAATAGGATGAAAAGTAGCAGCACCAACTTCAATATCAATAGGTTGCACAATACAACTACCTAAATTAGACCAATATTTATATAATTTAAAAATTAATTTTTTAAAAGTAATCATATATTAAAAAAAACAATATTAAATATTATATTTATATTTATATTTATATTTATTATATTAAATATAAATAAATTTAATTATTTTAAAATAAAAAATAATAAAATATTATTATATATTTATACTATACAATAAAAAATATTTTTTAAAATAATATTAATCAAAACTATTTAAATATTAATAAATAATAATATATTACATATAAATTATATATTATTATATATTAAAAAAAATATAAAAATAAATTATAAACTAAAATATATTTAATTACTTAAAATTTTTATATATGCTAATGGAGAATTATCACCTTTTCTAAATCCACATTTTATAATCTTAGTATAACCTCCATTAAAATTTAAAAATCTTGGACCTAAAATATATAATAATTTATTAACATTTTTCTTATTTCTAATATTAGAAAATAATATCCTTTTATTATGTAAATTATTTTTTTTTGATCTAGTTATTAATTTTTCTATAAAAATTCTTAATTCTTTTGCTTTACATAAAGTAGTTTTAATTAATTCATAATATATTAAAGAATTTATCATATTTCTAAACATTAATTTTCTATGACTACTATTTATATTAAACTTACGACCTTTTTTTTTATGACGCATAATAAATACCTTTATTTATTTTTTAAATTACTAGGAGGTCAATTTTTTAATTTCATACCTAATTTTAATCCTTTAGACGATAATATATTTTTTATTTCAGCTAAAGATTTCTTACCTAAATTAGGGGTTTTTAATAATTCAAATTCAGTTTTTTGTACTAAATCTCCTATATAATTTATAGATTCAGTTTTTAAACAATTTGCTGATCTTACAGTTAAATCTAAATCATCAACAGATAATAATAAAACAGAATCAAATTTTATTTTTTTTTTTTTTTTTTTATCAACTACATCTTTATTTAAATTTACAAAAACACCTAATTGATTAATTAAAATATTAGCAGCTTTACGAACAGCAGATTCAGGATCTATAGTTCCATTAGTCTTAATATTTAATATTAATTTATCCAAACCATCAAAATCTTTTAAACGAGTATTTTCAACAATATATGAAACACATTTTATTGGAGAAAAATAAGAATCTATAAATAATTTTCCAGTTAATAAATCATTATCATCTTTTTTAACTTTATTTATTTTTGATAAAGAAGATATATATCCTTTACCCAATTCAACTTTTATACGAATTAAAATAGAAGAATTTAAAGATGTTAAATTACATATAACATGATCAGGATTAATTATATTAAACTTATTATTAGATTTAATATCAGACCCTAAAACAGGACCTATACCTTTCTTTTTAATTACTAAAATAGATTCATCTAAATTATCATCTAAACTTATAGATAAATTTTTTAAATTTAAAATTATTTCTGTAATATCTTCTAATAATCCTTCTTTATAATCATATTCATGTGTAACACCATCAATTTCTAATTCAGTAATAGAATAACCTGGAATAGATGATAATAAAATACGTCTTAATACATTTCCTAAAGTATTACCAAAACCTCTTTCTAAAGGTTCTAAAATAATTAAAGAAGAATTATTAGAAACTTTACTAATTTTTATTAATTTAGGTTCTAAAATTTTTAAATTATTAATCATAACTAATTATTTTCCTAATATATATTTATCTAGAATAAAATTCTAAAATAAGATTTTCTTCAATATCATTGAATATATATTTCATTTTAGGAACAAACTTAAATATACCTATCATTTTTTTAATATCAACATCTATTCAATCAATTAATTTACGTTGTTTAAACAATTCTAAAGAATATTTAATACGATCTTGATTTTTAGCTTTATCTAAAACACTAATTAAATCATTAGGTGAAACTAAAAATGAAGGAATACTAACAATTTTTTTATTAACTAAAATTAATTTATGATTAATTAATTGACGAGATTCATAACGAGTAGAACCAAAACCCATTCTATAAACAATATTATCTAATCTTCTTTCTAAAAAAGAAAATAAAATTTCACTAGTATTTCCTTTTAAACGAACAGATTTTTTATAATAATTTAAAAATTGTTTTTCTAAAATACAATACATACGACGAACTTTTTGTTTTTCTCTTAATTGAATAGCATAATTAGATAATCTACTTTTTTTATAACCATGTTGACCTGGTAAACGATCTATTTTACATTTTGATTCAATATTACGTAAATTTGATTTTAAAAATAAATCAACACCTTCTCTACGACTTAATTTTAATTTAGGACCTAAATATTTAGACATTTTATACTCTTTTATAAAAATAATTTATCAAAATTACACACGTCTTTTTTTAGGAGGACGACAACCATTATGAGGAACAGGGGTAATATCATTAATACTAATAATATTAAAACCTGCATTATATAATGCTTTTATACTAGATTCTCTTCCAGGTCCAGGCCCATTAACCATAACCTCTAAATTTTTTATCCCATATAATTTAACTAATTCTGAACATTTTTCAGCTGCTATTTGAGCTGCAAAAGGAGTAGATTTTCTAGAACCTCTAAAACCAGAACCTCCAGAAGTTTTTCAACCTAAAACATTACCTAATTTATCAGTAATACTAATTATAGTATTATTAAATGAAGCATAAATATGAGCTATACCATTTAATATTTGTTTTTTTTTCTTTTTAATATTTTTATTTTTATACATATAATATATTTAAATAAACAAAATTATTTTTTAATTTTACGTAATTTTTTACAAGTTTTAGCATTAGTTCTTGTACGTTGACCATGTACTGGTAATTTTTTTTTATGTCTTAACCCCCGATAACAATTTATATCAATTAATCTTTTAATATTTAACATAACTTCTCTTCTAAGATCTCCTTCTAAAGTAAAATTAGAAATAATTTTTCTTATTTCTACTATTTTAGAATTATCTAAATCTTTAATTTTTACATAATAATTAATATTTAACTTATCACAAATAAATTTAGAACGTGATTTTCCTATTCCATATATAGAAGTTAAAGCAAATAAAATAGATTTATTATCTATAATATTAACTCCACAAATTCTAATTATCATTATATTTCCTCATTTTAACCTTGACGTTGTTTATGTTTAGGATTATTTTTACAAATAACATATAATACACCATTACGTTTTACAATTTTACAAAAAGAACAAAATTTTTTAACTGAAGCTCTTACTTTCATATGTATAAACTTATCTATAATTTTTAATAATAGAAATATAATTACTTGATATAATTAATGATTTTATTTGAAATATAAATTCCATAATAACAATAGCTACAATTAATAAAGATGTAAAATTAAAATTAAAATTAATATTTAATATATCACATATAAAATCAGAAATTAAACATATTATTAATATATATAAAGATCCAAATAAAGTTAATTTTAAAATAATATTTTTTAAAAAAATATATGTATTATTACCAGGTCTAATCCCAGGAATATAAGCACCACTCTTTTTTAAATTATTAGAAATATTATTAGGATTATATACTAACAATGTATAAAAAAAATAAAAAAATATTACAAAAAATATATAAATTAATAAATATAAAAAATTTTTTGGATAAAATAAATTATAAACATAAAATACATAATTAAATTTTATAAAATTATTTAAAAAAAATAAAATAATAGAAAATAATAACATAATACTAGAAGTAAAAATAGATGGCATTATACCAGCCATATTAATTTTAAGGGGTAAAAAAGTATTATAAGAAGAAAAAAAACATTTAATACTTTTATAACCTTTAGAAGAATATAAAATTAATATTTTTCTTTCAGCCATCTCAACAAAAACTATTAAATATGTTACTAATATAATTAAAATAAATATTAAAAATAATTTTAAATAAGATAAATTATTAATATTTAAAAAAAAATTAAATAAAGAACTAGGTAAATTAGATATTATTCCTGTAAATATTATAACAGATATACCATTACCTAAAGAATTCTTAGAAATTTGTTCACTTAATCATACTAAAAAAATAGTTCCAGTAATTAAACTAATAATAGAACTAATATATATAATAAAATTATTATATAAAAAAAAATTACTATAATTATTAAATTTATTTATAAAAAAAAATATTGTAATAGACTGTATAATAGATAATAATAAAGTTAAATACTTCATATATTTATTAATTAAATATTTTCCATTAACATTATTTTTTAAATTTATAAAATAAGGAAAAATAATTGTTAACAATTGTATTATTATAGAAGAAGAAATATAAGGTATAATACCCAAAGTAAATATAGAAAAATTTAATATATTTCCACCAGAAAATATATTATAAATATTAATAATATTATTATTAATAATTTTTTTAAATATATTATTTAATACATATATATTAATACCTGGTATAGAAATAAAATTTCCTATACGAAATAAAAATATATAAAAAAATAAAAATAATATTTTATTCTTTAATTCTTTAAAACTATCTAATAAAGAATCAAATGAAATATTTTTAATATTCACACTCTATCCTTAAATAATTAATTATTTAATAACTTATATACACTAGACGATAATTTAATATTATTATCTAATATTTTTATTTTTTTTTTTAAAATAATATTTCCTAATATTATTTTAACAATTTTTATATTATGTTTAATTATTTTTTTTTTTTTTAATAATTTTAAATTTAAAATTTCATTATCATTAAATATATTTAATTTATCTAAAGATAATTCTTGATAAAAATTATTTTTTCTACTTTTAAAACCAAATTTAGGTATTCTACGATAAAATGGTGTTTGACCTCCCTCAAAATATTTCTTTATATTATACCCTGATCTAGATTTTTGTCCTTTATGCCCCCTTCCACAAGTTTTACCTAAACCAGAACCTATACCTCTACCTAAACGTTTAGATTTTTTATTTTTATTTTTTATATATATAGTATTCAAAAACATAATTTATTATTCCATAAAATAATTAAAATATTTCTTTTAAAAATTTACCTCTTTTATTAGCTATAAATAATGGAGATTGAATATTATTTAAAGCTTTAAAAGTTGCTTTTATTACATTTATAGGATTAGTAGAACCATAACATTTACATAAAATATTTTTTACTCCTGCTACTTCAAATAAAAATTTCATAGTTTTACCAGCTATTATTCCAGTACCTTCAACAGCTGGTTTAATAAAAATTATTGTACTTTTATAAGAATAATTTATAGAATATCTTAAAGTTTTTTTTTTATTTAAATATATAGAAATAATATTCTTACGAGAATTATCTAAAGATTTTTGTATAGCTAAAGGAACTTCTTTAGCTTTAGAATATCCATAACCAATTTTACCATTTTTATTACCTATAACAGTTAAAGCAGAAAAAGAAAATATTCTACCTCCTTTAACTGTTTTAGAAATTCTATTAACAAATACTAATTTTTCATAATATTCATTATTAACATTTATTTTCTTCATATATTCATATTTATAATAAAATAATTAAAATAATAAACCATATTTTCTAGCACTTTTAGCTAAATATTTTACACGACCATGATATTTATATCCAGAACGATCAAATACAACTTTACTAATACCTCTTTTAATAGCTCTTTTAGCTATAATTTTACCTATAACATAAGAAGACTTTTTATTTCCAGTATATTTATTTTTAAAATATTTTTTTTCTAAAGTAGAAGCAGATAGCAATACTTTAGACATATAATTATCATACTTTATAATTTGAGCATACATATGACGAGAAGTTTTATTAACTACTAAACAAATTTTATTTTGTTTTTTATATATTGAACGTGTCTTTTTACATCTAATTAAACGTTTTTCATATTTATTTAACATATATTTTATTTATTTATTTTTTTTTTATTTTCTTTAATTTTTACAAATTCATTACTATATCTTATTCCCTTTCCTTGCTTATAACATTCAGGAGGTCTAAAAGATCTTATTTCAGCTGCTACTTGACCAACTTTTTGTTTATCAAAACCTTTAATTACAATTTCATTATTATTCAAACATATTATATCTATATATTTAGGTATTTTATATTTAATAGTATATGAAAAACCTAAATTTAAATATAATTTTTTTTTTTCAATATAAGCTTTATATCCAATACCAACTAATAATAATTTCTTTATAAAATTATTTTCTAAACCAATTAAAAGATTATTAATTATAGAACGAATAGTACCAGCATACATTAAATATTTCTTAGAATAAGATTTATAAATAGTAAAAAAAATTTTATTTTTTTTTATTACTGGTAATACAGAATAATGAATTATATTTTTAATAATTAAATTATTTTTTAATATAATAATTTTATTATTAATAATATTTACTTCTATACCTTTAGGTATTATAATAGGTTTTTTTGCAATTCTTGACATATATTACCTTAATTTTTTTTTAAAATATATAACAAATTACTTCTCCACCTACATTTAAAATACGAGCTTTTTTATCTGATAAAACACCTTTAGATGTAGAGATAATAACTATACCTAAACCAGATTTTATTAAAGGTAAATTTTTACAAGATTTATATATACGTAAACCAGGTCTACTTATTCTTTTAATTAACGTAATAACAGGTTTATTAAAATAATATTTTAAATATATAATTATACTTTTTTTTTTAGAATTTAAAAATATATTAAATTTTTTTATATAACCTTCAGAATAAATAACATTTAAAATAGAATGTTTAAATTTAGTATAATAAATAATTATTTTTTTTTTTTTAGCTATCTGAGCGTTTCTTATACATGTAAGCATATCTGATATAGAATCTTGCATACTCATAATAAATCACCATAATTTTGAAATTACCAACTAGATTTTTTTAAACCAGGAATATCACCTTTAACAGCAAATTCACGAAATTTAATTCTACTTAAACCAAATTTACGTAAAAAACCATGAGCTCTTCCAGTTAATATACATCTATTACGATGTCTACAAATACTAGAATCTTTAGGTAAAGATTGTAATTTTACTAAAGCATTTCATCTCTGTTTACCAGAAGATTTTTTATTAGAAATAATTTTTTTTAATTTAATTTTTTTATCATAATATTTTTTAATTAATTTAATTCTCTTGTATTCACGTACTATAATAGATTTTTTAGTCATAATAAAATAATAAATTATATTAATTTTTAAAAGGAAAAGAAAAAGAATTTAATAAAAATATAGATTCCTTAACATCTTTATTTTTTATAATAATAGAAATATTCATTCCATGAATATATTTAGCTTTCTCATAATTAATTTCTGGAAATATTATATGTTCTTTAATTCCTATATTTAAATTTCCATATTTATCAAAAGATTTTTTAGAAATACCTCTAAAATCTCTAATTCTAGGAATAACAATAAATATTAATTTATCTAAAAAATATCACATTAATTTTTTTCTTAAAGTAACTTTACATCCAATAGGAAAACCTTTACGAATTTTAAAACTAGAAATAGATTTTTTAGATTTTATAATTATTGGTAATTGACCAGAAATTAATTTTAAATTTAATAATACATCATTTATTCTATTCTTCGATAAATTTATAGAATTTAAACTTACATTTAAAATTATTTTAATAATTTTAGGAACTTCCATAATAGATTTACAATTAAATTTTTTAATAAAATTATATATAATAGTATTTTTATATAAATTATATAAATTACTCATATTATTTTTTATCAATTAATAAATTATTATATTTTAAATAACGAACTTTTTTTTTATTTTTTAAATATTTAAAACCTACTTTAGAAAAAATAATTTTATTATTTTTATCTAAAAAAAAATGACTTATATTAGAAATATCTATTCAAGATTCTTTTTTAATAACCTTACCTATAATATTATTTATAGAATCAGATTTAATATTTTTAAAAACTAAATTAATATTATTAACTATAACTTTATTAAATTTAATTTTTTTTATTATACCCTTTTTACCTTTATCTTTACCTGAAATTATAACAACTTCATCATTTACACGAAATCTATAAGACATATTATATCCTAAATTAAATTACTTCAGAGGCAAGAGAAATAATTTTAATAAATTTTTCACATTTTAATTCTCTTGTAATAGGACCAAAAATTCTCGTTCCTAATGGTTGATTACTATCATTTAATACAATACAAGAATTATTATCAAATTTTATAAAAGAACCATCTTTTCTTTGTATTCCATATTTTGTTCTTATAATTAAAGCTTTTAAAACATCACCTTTTTTAAATTTACTCTTAGAAATAACTTCTTTAACAACTATTTTAATTATATTACCTATATTTGCATACTTAAATTTAGTTCCTCCCAATACTTTTATACACATTACTAATTTAATTCCAGTATTATCTGAAACTAATAATAAAGATCTTTCTTGAATCATATTATTTACCCTTTTGTGTTATACTTTTTATATAATATTCAAGATTTTTTTTTAGATAAAGGTCTAAATTCTTTTATAAATACAATATCACCAATTTTACATTTATTATATTCATCATGAACATATATTTTAAATTTTTTTTTAATATACTTACCATAAATTTTATGTTTTACTAATTTAGTAATCAAAACTATTACAGTTTTATTCATTTTATTACTTATTACAATACCTTTTTTTATATTATTTCTTTTTTTCATTAATACATTTCTCTCTTATAATAGTTTTAATTATTGATATATTTTTTTTACATTTACGAATTAAATGATTTTTTTTAATTTTATTTAAAAATAATTGCATACGTAAAGTAAATTTTTTTTTTAATAAAACATATAAAATATTTTTTAATTCTTTTATATCTTTATTTCTTAAAAATTTATTGTTTGACATAATAAATTATTTTTTATTACAAAAGTTGTTTTAACAGATAATTTAGCACTAGCTAATTTAAATGCTTTCTTTGCTACATATTCATTAATTCCATCTAATTCATATAATATTTTACCAGGTTTAATAACAGCAACTCAATATTCTACATTACCTTTTCCTTTACCCATTCTTATTTCTAAAGGTTTTTTAGTAATTGGTTTATCAGGAAAAACTCTTATTCACAAAAAACCTAACTTTTTAATAGAACGAGTAATAACTCTACGTGCTGCTTCTATTTGTTTAGAAGATATATGACCTCTAGTAATAGCTTTTAATGCATATTTACCAAAAATTATTTCAGTATCATTAGATCATCCTTTATTACGACCTTTCTGCATTTTCTTATATTTAGTTCTTTTAGGATATAACATTTAATTATTTTCCAATATTATATTTTTTTTTTAAAATATTTCTTAAAATTTACTATATTATTATAATGTAATTTTATAGGATATAATTTATCTAATATTTCTCCTTTAAATATCCATACTTTAATACCTATTACACCATAATTTGTAAAAGCTTGTTTAAAACTATAATCTATATCTGCTCTTAATGTATGTAAAGGTATACAACCCTCCTTATATCATTCAGTTCTAGCAATCTCTGAACCCCCTAATCTACCACTAATTTTTATTTTTATACCTTTACAACCTAAACGTGAAGCATTATAAATAACTCTTTTCATAACCCTTCTAAACATCATACGTTTTTCTAATTGAAAAGCAATATTATCAGCAACTAATTTAGAATCTAATTCAGGTCTACGAATTTCTAAAATATTTATTTGAGAAGGAACACCAGTAATAATAGATATCTCTTTTTTAAGTTTTTCTATATCTTCACCTTTTTTACCTATTACAATTCCAGGTCTAGCAGTATATATTATAATTTTTATACTTTTTTTAGCAGGTCTTTCAATTAATATTTTAGATATTAAAGCTTTAGATAATTTTTTATTCAAATAATTACGAACTTTATAATCGCTATATAAATTATTAGCAAAATCTTTTTTATTAACAAATCATGTAGAATTTCACATTTTTGTTATACCTAAACGTATAACATTAGGATTTACTTTTTGACCCATATATTTCACCATTTTAAATATTAATTATTAATTTTAGATAAATATATAGTTATATGACTAGTTTTTTTTAATATATAATTTACCCTTCCTTTAGCTCTAGCTATAATTCTTTTAGAAAAAGAAGCATGATCTATATATATTTTAGAAATTACTAAAAAATTTTTATTAATACCATAATTATGATAAGCATTAGCTATACCAGATAATAAAACTTTTTTTATTAAAATAGAAGCTTTTTTATTAGTAAAATTCAAAATATTTAAAGCATAAATAACATTTTTTCCACGAATTAAATTAGAAACTAATCTTAATTTTCTACAAGAAGATTTTATATAACATCCTCTAGATAAAATATTCATTTAAAATACCTAAAAATTTAATTTTATTTTTTATTTTTATCAATATTAATATTATCTTTAATTTTAGAATTACGTAAATGACCTTTATATGTTCTTGTGGGAGAAAATTCACCTAATTTATGACCTATCATTTCCTCAGTAATATAAACAGGAATATGTTTTCTACCATTATGAACACCTATAGTTAAACCTACCATATTAGGTAAAATTGTTGAACGTCTAGATCAAGTACGTATAATACCTTTATTATTATTAGAAATAAATTTTTCTACCTTCTTAAGCAAAGAAATATCAATAAAAGGACCTTTCTTAAAAGAACGAGACATAATACTCCAAAAAATTATTTTTCATTACGAAATTTAACTATAAATTTATTTGTACGTTTATTTTTACGAGTTTTTTTACCTTTAGTAGATACCCCTCAAGGAGTAACTGGATGTTTACCAAAATTTCTTCCTTCACCACCACCATGAGGGTGATCAATAGGATTCATAGCAGTTCCTCTAACAGTAGGTCTAATACCTAATAAACGAGAAGAACCAGCTTTACCTAAGATACGTAACATATGTTTAGAATTACCAACTTTACCTATAGTAGCTTTACAAAAAAAATTTACTTTCCTTATTTCACCAGAACGTAATCTTAAAATAGCATATTCATTTTCAAAAACAATTAATTGAGAATAAGAACCTGCAGATCTAGATAATTGCCCTCCTTTACCGGGAATTAATTCTATATTATGTAAAAAAGTACCAATAGGAATATTTTTTATAGGTAAACAATTACCTATTTTAATAGGAATATTTTCACCAGATTCAATATAATCACCTATTTTAATACCTTTAGGGTATAAAATATACCTTCTTTCACCATCTTTATATAATATCAAAGATATTAAAGAAGATCTATTAGGATCATATTCAATACGTTCAACTTTTCCTAAAATATTATATTTATTTCTTTTAAAATCTATAATACGATATTTTTTTTTATAACCCCCTCCAATATGTCTAACAGTAATACGACCTAAATTATTACGTCCACCAGTTCTATTTATTTTTAATATTAAATTATAATAAGGTTTACCCTTATAAATATTAAAATTTAATAATCTATTTTTATGCCTAAAACCCGGAGAAGTAGGTTTATATTTTTTAATATTCATAAATATTTTAATTAATTTAATTTATTAATAATATTAATACTTTGTTTTTTTTTTAAAATAATATAAACTTTTTTTCAAATTTTAATAATATTATTTTTTTTATTTTTAGATTTTATTCTTTTTTTTACTAATAACGTTCTTATTTTTTTAATTTTAAAATCAAAAATTTTTTTAATAGAATAATATATATCTAACTTATTAACATTACGTTTAACTTTAAATACTAAAACATTATTTTTTTTACATAAAAAAGATGACTTTTTAGAAAAAAAAGGTCTTTTAATAATATCTAAATAATAATTTTTATTCATTAATTAATTTATCCTCAATTATTTTTATTGATTTTAAAGTAAAAATTATATTTTTATATTTTATAAGATTTATAATATTTATATTATTAACTGTACAAATACAAATATTAGATAAATTTCTACAAGATAAAAATAAATTTTTTTTATAATTATGAATTATAATCAATAATTTATCTAAATTAATAAAATTAAATTTTTCTATAAATTCTTTAGTTTTAGGTAATTTAATATTAATATTATTAATTATATGTAATCTAGATTGTCTAAAAAGTTCAGATAAAACACTTTTAAATGCACTAATATACATTTTTCTATTAACTTTTAAAACATATTTTTTTGGTTTATTAGCAAAAGTAACACCCCCAGAACGTCATAAAGGGCTTTTTATAGAACCACATCTAGCTCTACCAGTACCTTTTTGTCTTCAAGGTTTTTTTTTAGAACCTTTAACCTCAGATCTAGATTTCTGAGAAACATTACCTTTACGTAAATTAAATCTATAAGATCTAATAACCTGATGTATTAAAGGTATATTTAAAGGAACATTTAAAATTTTATCAGATACTTTTATATTTAAATAAGTATCTTTTAATATTATATCCATAAAATTTATATAAATTATATATTATAATGAAGATTTAATAATTAAACTACTATTATTTCATCCTGGAACAGATCCTTTTATTAATAAAATATTTTTATTATCATATATTTTAACTATTTTAAGTCTTTTTATAGTAATTTTACTATTACCTAAATGACCAGACATCTTTTTACCTTTAAATACTTTTCCAGGACTTTGGTTTTGACCTATAGATCCAGGAACTCTATGAGATAATGAATTTCCATGAGAACTATCCTGAGAACTAAAATTTCATCTTTTTATAGTACCAGAAAACCCTTTACCTTTAGAATAATTAGTAATATCTACTTTTTTAATATTAATTAATAAACTAATATTAAGAATTTTACCTATATAAGTATGTATTTCTTTTATATAAGGAATTTCTCATAACCCATCTCCTGGTTTTAAATTTATTTTTCTATAAAAACCTAATTGACATTTATTTAAATGTTTTTTTTTTTTATTATTAAACACAGTTATTTGAGTAGTATATTTATTTTTATATTTATTTATACCAGTAATAATATTATTATATATTTTTATTACTGTTACAGGTATAGACATATAATTATCAGTAAAAATTCTTGTCATACCTATTTTTTTTCCAATTAAAGATATCATTTTTTTTAAAAACAAAAAAATTAATTATTAATTTAAACTTATTTGAACATCAACTCCAGAAGCTAAATTTAATTTCATCAACGCATCAACAGTTCTATCAGTAGATTCAATTATATCAATTAAACGTTTATGAGTTCTAATTTCATATTGATCTCTAGCATCTTTATCAACATGGGGAGAAACTAATATAGTAAAACGTTCAATAGAAGTAGGTAAAGGAATAGGGCCACAAATTTGTGCTCCAGTTTTTTTAGCTGTTTCTATTATTTCTAAAGTAGAAATATCAATTAATCTATGATCAAAAGATTTTAATTTAATACGTATTCTTTGATTTTTCATATAATTAAATTTTTAAAAAAATTATAAAATTATTTTACTAACTATACCTGCACCAACTGTACGTCCACCTTCTCTAATAGCAAAACGTAAACCTTCATTCATAGCTATAGGATTAAATAATTTAACAAAAAGTTTAACATTATCTCCTGGCATTACCATTTCCATACCCTTAGATAATTTTATAGTACCAGTAACATCAGTAGTACGAAAATAAAATTGTGGACGATATCCATTTAAGAAAGCAGTATGTCTACCTCCCTCCTCTTTAGATAAAACATAAACTTCTGCTTCAAAAGAAGTATGAGGGTTTATACTACCAACTTTAGATAAAACTTGCCCCCTTTCTATTTCTTCTCTTTTAATTCCTCTTAATAAAATACCAACATTTTCACCAGCTCTACCTTCATCTAATAATTTACGAAACATTTCTATACCTGTACATATAGATCTTTTTGTATCTCTTATACCTACAATTTCTACTTCTTCTCCAACTTTTATAATACCTTTTTCTATTCTACCTGTAACTACAGTACCTCTACCTGAAATAGAAAAAATATCTTCAATAGGCATTAAAAATGATTTATTAATATCTCTTACAGGATTTGGAATATAATTATCAAGAGCATTAGCTAAATCAAATATTTTTTCCTCCCATTCTTTTATACCATCTAACGCTTTTAAAGCTGAACCTCTTATAATAGGAGTATTATCACCAGAAAAATTATATTGATTTAATATATCCCTTATTTCCATTTCAACTAATTCTAATAATTCTTCATCATCAACCATATCACATTTATTTAAAAAAACAACTATATGAGGAACACCTACTTGACGAGCTAATAAAATATGTTCTCTAGTTTGAGGCATAGGGCCATCAGTAGCAGCAACAACTAAAATAGCTCCATCCATTTGAGCAGCTCCAGTAATCATATTTTTAATATAATCAGCATGACCAGGACAATCAACATGAGCATAATGTCTAATTAAAGTATCATATTCAACATGAGAAGTATTTATTGTTATTCCTCTAGCTTTTTCTTCAGGAGCATTATCTATTTGATCAAAAGCACAAGGTTTACCCCCATATTTTTTTGATAAAATAGTTGTTATAGCAGAAGTTAAAGTAGTTTTACCATGATCTACATGACCTATAGTACCAACATTTACATGTATCTTATTACGATTAAATTTTTCTTTTGACATATTATACCTTTTATTTTCATATTAATAAATTTATTATTCATTACGTAATTTTACTATTTTTTTACATATATGACTAGGAGATACAGAATATTTATAAAATTCCATAGAATATAATGCTCTACCCTGAGTACAAGATCTTAAATCAGTAGCATAACCAAACATTTCAGATAAAGGAATATATGATTTTACTAATTTACCTAAATTAATATCATATATTTGCTCAATAATACCTCTACGACGATTTAAATCACCTATTATATCACCTATATATTTTTCAGGAGTTTCAATTTCAACTTTCATAATAGGTTCTAATAATATAGGATTAGCTTTTAAAAAAGCTTTTTTAAAAGCTATAGATGCAGCCATCTTAAACGCTATTTCTGAAGAATCAACATCATGATAAGATCCAAAAAATAATCTTATTTTAATATTAGTTACAGGATAACCTGCTAATGGTCCAGATTTTAATTGTTCACGTATTCCTTTATCAATAGCAGATATATATTCATTAGGAATAACACCACCTTTAATATCATTTACAAATAAATAACCATTATCAGATAACCTATATTCTGATTTCGTTAAAGGAGATAAATCTATAACAACATGACCATATTGACCTCTTCCTCCCGTTTGTTTTATATATTTACCTTCTACAGAATTAATATTATTTAATACAGTTTCTCTATAAGAAACCTCTGGTTTACCTTTATTACAATCAACATTAAATTCTCTTTTCATTCTATCAACAATAATATCTAAATGTAATTCACCCATTCCAGAAATTATAGTCTGATTTAATTCATTATTAAATGAACTCTTAAAAGAAGGATCTTCTTTAGATAATTTAGATAAAGCAATACCTAACTTTTCTTGATCATCCTTAGTTTTAGGTTCTAAAGAAATAGATATAACAGGATTAGGAAAATCTATTTTTTCTAATATAATAGGATTATTTATATCACATAAAGTATCTCCAGTATTAACATCCTTTAAACCTATAGCAGCAGCTATATCACCCGCAAAAACTTCATTAATCTCTTCTTTTTTATTAGCATGCATTTGAACAATACGACCTATTCTTTCACGTTTATTCTTATTAGAATTTAAAATTATATCACCAGATTTTAAAGAACCAGAATAAATCCTTAAAAAAGTTAAATTACCTACAAAAATATCATTAACAATTTTAAAAGCTAAAGCTGAAAAATATTCATTATCATCTATCTTACGATTAATACTAATATTATTTTTAATACATAAACCATTAATATTATTTAAATCCCTAGGACAAGGTAAATAATCTACTATAGCATCTAACAAACATTGAATACCTTTATTTTTAAAAGCAGAACCACAAGTTAATAATAAAACATTATTATTTAAAACTTCATTTCTTAAAATAGATTTTATTTCAGATTCTTCAAATTCAATATTATCAAAATATTTATTCATTAATAATTCAGATTTATCTGCAACAAATTCTATAATTTTTTGACGCCATGAATAAGATAAATTATATAAATCACTATTTTTTAATATATCTTTAATATCAAAATTCAAACCTAAATTATTATCATTTTCTCAAGATATAAATTTAAAACTAACTAAATCTATAACTCCAATAAAATTATTTTCATTACCTACAGGAATTTGTATAGGTAATACAGTAATATTAAATTTTTCCTTTAACTGTTTAACAACATTATAAAAATTAGCTCCAACTCTATCCATTTTATTAACAAAAGCTATTCTAGGTACCTTATACTTATTAACTTGTCTTCAAACAGTTTCAGATTGAGGTTGAACACCCCCAACAGAACAATAAACCATAATAGCGCCATCTAAAACTCTCATAGATCTTTCTACTTCTATAGTAAAATCAACATGACCAGGAGTATCAATTATATTTATTCTATACGGTAATTTAAATTGCTTAAACATACCTGATCAAAAAGCAGTAGTAGATGCAGAAGTAATAGTAATACCTCTTTCTTGTTCTTGCTCCATTCAATCCATAGTAGCAGTACCATAATGAACTTCACCTAATTTATAATTAACACCAGTATAAAATAAAATTCTTTCAGTAAGAGTTGTTTTTCCTGCATCAATATGAGCACTAATTCCAATATTTCTATATTTAAATATAGAAGTTTTACGAGACATTTTAATTAAATTCCTTAAAAATTATTATTATCATCTATAATGAGCAAAAGCTTTATTAGATTCAGCCATACGATGAACTTCATCACGTTTTCTTACAGAATTACCCTTTTTATTTATAGCATCTAATAATTCATCTGCTAATTTTAAAAACATATTCTTTTTATTTGATCTCTTTCTAGCATATAATATTATTCAACGAATCGCTAAAGTATAACCTCTAGATGGTCTAACTTCTACAGGAATCTGATAAGTTGTACCTCCAACTCTACGAGATTTTACCTCTACAATAGGTTTAACATTTTCTATAGCTAATTCTAATAAATCTAATTCATTTTTTTTAATTTTATCAGATAATATTTTTAAAGAAGTATATAAAATTTTTTCAGCAACAGATTTTTTACCATTTAACATTAAAATATTAATAAACTTACTTACTAACTTAGAATTATATATATAATCTGGAATAATTTTATAATTTCTATTTAAATTTTTACGTGACATATAACTTCCTTAATTATAATTTTATTATATTTTTTTCACTCCATATTTTGATCTTGATTTCTTTCTATCTTTAACTCCCCCACAATCTAAAGAACCTCTAATTACATGATAACGAACACCAGGTAAATCTTTTACTCTACCACCTCTAATTAAAACAACAGAATGTTCTTGTAAATTATGTCCCTCCCCAGGAATATAAGCTGTAACTTCAAAATTATTAGTTAAACGAACCCTACAAACTTTTCTTAAAGCAGAATTTGGTTTTTTAGGTGTAGTAGTATATACTTTTATACAAACTCCACGTTTTTGAGGACAACTATTTAATGCAGGAACATTATTATTATTTTTTTTTTTTATACGAGACTTATTAACTAATTGATTAATTGTAGACATTAATTTTCCTTTTATTTTAAAAAAAATAAAACAAATTATATATTAAATAATAATACATACATATATAATTATAATATATGTATATAATATCAATAAATTATATATTTTAATATATATTTATTTTTTAAAATATATATAATATATAATATATATATATTATATATAATAAAGCGTGTTGGCAGATAGGTAATGCACTGGATTGCAAATCCATACATCTCGGTTCAATTCCGAGACACGCTTCTATTAAAACAAAAATTAACACCCTAGTGGTGGAAAGGTAGACACAAGGGACTTAAAATCCCTCGATTTTAAAAAATCATGCGGGTTCGAATCCCGCCTTGGGTATTTAAAATAAAATACTAAAATTTTATGTCAATATTAAAAATATTAACTTATCCAAATAAAATACTAAGAAAAAAAAGCAAAAAAATAAAAAAATATAATAATAAATTAAAAAAAAACATAAAAAATATGTTTAATACAATGTATAAACATAACGGAATTGGTTTATCAGGTATACAAGTAAATATAAAAAAATCAATAGTAATTATAGATATATTAAGAAAAAAAAATAGTAAATTAATATTTATTAACCCAAAAATAATAAGAAAAAAAAAAACAATAAAATCAAAAGAAGGATGTTTATCAATACCAAATAAATATTTAAATATTATAAGGTATAAATATTTAATATTAAAAGCATATACAATAAAAGGAAAGAAAATTTTTTATTATACTAAAAATTTATTATCAATATGCATTCAACATGAAATAGATCATATAAACGGAAAACTAATAATAGATTACTAAAAATAAATGAAAAAAAAAATAAATATAATAATTTTAGGAATAAATGATTTTAGTATACCTTTTATAAAAAAAATTTTAAAAAAAAATAATTCATTTAATATAAAATATATAATATCAAAAAATAATATAAAAAATAAATTTTTTATAAAAAAAATCTTAAAAAAAAAAATAAATATAATATATACAAAAAATAAAAAAGAATTAAAAAATATAAAATATAAGATTAAAAATATAGATTTAGGAATAATAATATCATATAGTATGATAATTCCATATTCAATAATTAAAATAGTAAAATTTGGATTTATAAATATACATGCATCATTATTACCTAAATGAAAAGGACCAGCTCCAATATATTGGAGTTTACTATCAAATGATAAAAAAACTGGAATAACAATTATAAAAATTAACAAAAATATAGATGAAGGAGATATAATATATCAAAAAAAAATATTAATTAAAAAAAAAGATAATTATATAACATTAACAAAAAAAATACAAAAAATAGGATGTAACATTATAAATAAAGTTATTAAAAAAATATATAAAAATAAAATATTATATATAAAACAAAACAAAAAATATGAATCATATGCAAAAAAAATATTAAAAAAAAATGGTTTAATAATATGAAAAGAAAATAAAGCAAAAGAAATAAAAAGAAAAATTAAAGCATTTTATAAATGACCAAAAACTTTTTTTTATCATTCAAAAAACATATTTTTTATATGATCTATAATAATAAATAAAAATTACAAAAAAAATACACCAGGAAAAATATTAAAATATAATAGAAATGGATTAATTATATGTACAAAAGATTATCCAATAACAATAACTATAATTCAAATAAATAATAGAAAAAAAATTAAAATATCTGAATTATTTTCTTACCAACCCAAATTATTTATTACAGGAAATATATTAAAGTAATATTTATTTTTTTATATTTTTTTGACGTAAAATTTCAAAAATAATTATACCATAAGATACAGAAACATTCAATGAATTAATATTAAATATTGGTATATTTAATAATATATCACATTTTTTTTTTAATGAAGATTTAACTCCAATTTTTTCAGAACCTAATATTAATGCATAAGAATTATAACAATTAAAATTAATATTATATATATAATTTTTGCTTTTTATACATGTACCTAATATTTTAACTTTATATAATTTAAGAAAATTAATTATTTTAGATATAGAGTTTACTTGAAAAATAAAAATTTTATATATAGATCCAGTAGAAATTTTATGAACTATATTATTTTCTATAGAAACTGAATTATTTTTACTTATTATAATACAATCTATATTTGCTGCTACAGCAGTTCTTATACAAGAACCTAAATTATACGGACTATTAATATTATCTAATATTAAAAAACTTTTTTCTTTTTTTTTAATAATATTTAAAAATTTATTTTTATTATTATGAAATATTATATTTTTAACTAAAGCTATTACTCCTTGATGTATAAATCTAAATTTTTTAAATTTTTTTTCAAAAATATATTTATTTAAAATTTCAAAAAATATTTTATTTTCAATAATTATTTTTTTAAGATTTAATAATCTTATATTTTTTTTATTATTAACACATAAATATATTTTATTAATATAAGATTTTTTATATAAAATTAAATTTTTAACTGTATCTATACCATAAAAAAAATTATTCATTTAATTAACCTATTATTTTAATAAAAGAATATTTTTTAATTAAATATAAAATATATTTTTTTTTTGATATTATATTCATACAATAATTTTTATTATTATCATATATCCATTCATTAATTATAAAAATATATTTATATATTTTCTTTTTAACTTTATTAATTAAATTTATAGGAAATATAATTTTATAATTTTTCATAGAATAAAAAAAATAAAAATTAATAATATCATATATATATTTTATACCAATTTTTTTTTTAGCTGAAATTCAAATTCTATAAGGAATCATATTTATATTAAAATCAATTTTTTTATAACAATTCTTTATTTTATCTATTTTATTCATAACTAATACTATAGGTATATTTAAAATATTTATTTTAGATAAAATATTATTTACTACATTAATATTATTAATATAATTTACATTAGAAACATCAACTATATGAAATATAAGCTTTGATTTATTAATTTCTTGTAAAGTATTTTTAAAAATATCTAATATATCTTTAGGTAAATTTCTTATAAATCCTATAGTATCAGACAATAAAACATTATATTTAAAACTAAAAAATAATATTTTTTTTATATATATATCTAAAGTTGAAAAGAAATTATCTTCACAATAATATTTTCTATTGGTAAGTAAATTAAATAAAGTTGATTTACCTGAATTAGTATAACCTATTAAAGATATTTTAGGTATATTAAATTTATTTCTTAATTTTTCACTATTACTTCTTTGAAAAATATTTTTTTTTAACTTATTATTTATATTTCTTATTTTTTTTCTAATAATTCTTCTATCTATTTCAATCTGTTTCTCACCAGGACCAAATATAAATTTTATACCCCCTTTTTGTCTTTCCAAATGAGTTCATCTATTTACTAATCTTGTACTTAAATATTTTAAATAAGCTAATTTTACTTGTAACTTTCCATAATTAGTATTAGCTCTATTTTTAAAAATATTCAATATTATACTTGTTCTATTAAAGACTTTACAATTTAAAAATTTTTCTATATTATATTCTTGTAAATATTTTAAATTAATATTAATTAATAAAATATTATATTTTTTAACCTTAAATATTTTTTTTAATTCCAATATTTTACCTTTACCAAAAAAAAATCTACTATTAGGTAAATTAATTTTTACATTAATATATTTAAAATATTTAATACCAAAAGAAAAAATTAATTTTTTAAATTCTTTTCTATCAATTAAATCAATATATTTTTTATATATATATATAGCTAAATTTTTATTCATAAAATAAATATAACAAAAATTAAATATTTTATATAAATTTGCTTATATAATTATATATTTTTTTAACACAATTATTATAATTATCTAATATTATTATATAAGAATTTAATCACTTTCTTAATCAAGTAATTTGTTTTTTTACTAAAAAAATATTATTAATAATAGTACTATTTATCATTTCATTATAAGAAATCTTATTTTGAAAATACAATCACATTTGTTTATAACCTATAGATTTAATAGAAGACATTTTTATATTTAAATCACCTCTATTATATAAATATAAAACTTCATTTTCAAAACCTGATTTTAACATTTTATAAAATCTATTTTTTATAATTTCAAACAAAATATTTTTATTATTTGGCAATATTATAATTCTATGAAATATATAATTCATTTTATATTTTTTTCTTTTTTTAAAATAACTTACATTTTTTCTACTAATAAAAAATACTTCTAAATTTCTAATTATTCTATATTTATCATTATAATGTATTTTTTTAGAAGATAATGGATCTATTTTTTTTAATATATTATACATATATTTATTACCATAACTATTAAATAATAAATTAATATAATTTCTTATATTTAAATTACCTTTAGGTAAATTATATAATCCATTAAATAAAACATTATAATACATCATAGAACCACCAACTAATAATGGAATATTATTATTTTTATAAATAATATTAATTTCTTTTTTAACATCATAAAAAAAATTATTCACTGAATAATATTCTTTTGGATCTATAATACTGATTAATTTATGAGAATATTTTTTTAATTCTTCTTTTGAAGGTTTAGCTGTACCTATATCTAAATATTTATATATTAATGAAGAATCTACACTAATTATTTCAAACGGTAATAAATTACATAATTCTAAAGAAATATAACTTTTTCCTATTCCACTAGGACCTAAAATACAAAAAATATTTTTTTTATTATTATTATTAAACATATTAAATATAATTAATAATTAAAATAAAGATTTTAATATATTAAAACCCTTATTAGTATTTGAAGATATATATAATAATCTTTTATTATTATTTAAAAAAAAAAAATTAAAATGTAAATCAGCTTTAGGTAATAAATTTAAAACTTTATTTGGTCATTCAACTAAACAAATATTTTTTTTATTAAAATAATCATAAATTTCAATATCTATTAAATCCCTAAAACCATTTATTCTATAAAAATCAAAATGATAAATAAAATTATTTTTAAATTTATATTCATTAACTAATGAAAAACTAGGACTATTAATAATACCTTTATATCCTAAATTTTGAATAAAACTTTTACAAAAAAAAGTCTTACCTGTACCTAATGATCCAAATAAATATAAATATATATATTTATTTATTAATAAAGATATTTTTTTAGATATATAAAAAGTATGATTAATATTATTTAATATTATTTTTTTCTTCATAAATATAAGCGGAAAACGAGATTCGAACTCGCGACCTTAACCTTGGCAAGGTTATACTCTACCAACTGAGCTATTTCCGCAAAATATAAAAATATTATTATTTATATTTAAAAAATTCAATATAATAAATTATTTTTATCTTTTATCATTTATTATTTATTATTTATTATTTATTATTTATTATTTATTACATATAAAACGGTACGAACGGGATTCGAACCCGTGACCTCCAGCGTGACAGGCTGATATTCTAACCAACTGAACTATCGCACCATATGTTTCTGGCAGCGTCTTACTCTCACATAAGAAAAACCTTATACTACCATCAGCGCTATGACATTTCACTTCTGAGTTCGGAATGGATTCAGGTGGTTCTATCATGCTATTACCGCCAGAAACTAAAAACATTTTTAGATTGCGAAGTTAAGTCTCACGGGTTATTAGTATTAGTTAGCTAAACATATCACTATGCTTACACACCTAACCTATCAACGTTATAGTCTATAACGACCCTTTAGGAAAATATAATTTTCTGGGAAACCTAATCTTAGGGAAAGTTTCGTGCTTATATGCTTTCAGCACTTATCTTTTCTATACTTAGCTACCAGGCAATGCTATTGGCATAACAACCTGAACACCATAGGTATACCCACTCCGGTCCTCTCGTACTAGGAGCAGCTCCCTTCAAGTTTCCAACGCCTACGACAGATAGGGACCGAACTGTCTCACGACGTTCTAAACCCAGCTCGCGTACCACTTTAAATGGCGAACAGCCATACCCTTGGGACCTACTTCAGCCCCAGGATGTGATGAGCCGACATCGAGGTGCCAAACACCGCCGTCGATATGAACTCTTGGGCGGTATCAGCCTGTTATCCCCGGAGTACCTTTTATCCGTTGAGCGATGGCCTTTCCATACAGAAACCACCGGATCACTAAGACCTGCTTTCGCATCTGTTCGCGCCGTCACGCTCACAGTTAAGCCAGCTTATGCCTTTACACTAAAATTACGATTTCCGACCGTAATTAGCTGACCTTTGTACTCCTCCGTTACTCTTTAGGAGGAGACCGCCCCAGTCAAACTACCCACCAGACATTGTCCTAATTCCGGATAACGGAATATAGTTAGAATATTAAATAATAAAGGGTGGTATTTCAAGGTTGACTCCATAAAAACTAGCGTTCTTACTTCAAAGTCTCCCACCTATCCTACACATTAATAATCAATACTCAATATCAAGCTATAGTAAAGGTTCACGGGGTCTTTCCGTCTTGTCGCAGGTACACTGCATCTTCACAGCAATTTCAATTTCACTGAGTCTCGGGTAGAGACAGTCTGGCCATCATTATGCCATTCGTGCAGGTCGGAACTTACCCGACAAGGAATTTCGCTACCTTAGGACCGTTATAGTTACGGCCGCCGTTCACCGGGGCTTCGATCAAAAGCTTCAAATTTTCATTTTAACTTCATCAATTAACCTTCCGGCACCGGGCAGGCATCACACCGTATACTTCCACTTTCGTGTTTGCACAGTGCTATGTTTTTAATAAACAGTTGCAGCCAGCCGTTATCTTAGACTAATCTCAGCTTTAAAAGTAAATTTTATAACTTAACATTAGTGTACCTTCTCCCGAAGTTACGGTACTATTTTGCCTAGTTCCTTTACCCGAGTTCTCTCAAGCGCCTTAGTATTCTCTACTTAACCACCTGTGTCGGTTTATAGTACGATTTGTAATATTTATAAATTTAGAAGTTTTTCCTGGAAGCATGGTATAAATTAATTTAACTTTTTAAAGTCTATTCATCATGCCTTGATGTAATAATATTCGGATTTACCTAAATATCCATCTACACACTTAAACCAAGATTTCCAAACACTTGGATAATCTAACCTTCTTCGTTACTCCATAATAAAAATACTACAAGTACAGGAATATTAACCTGTTAACCATCAACTACGCTTTTCAGCCTCATTTTAGGAATCGACTTACCCTACCCCGATTAACGTTGGATAGGAAACCTTAGTTTTTCGGCGAATAGGTTTTTCACCTATTTTATCGTTACTTATGTCAGCATTCTCACTTCTGATACCTCCAACATATTTTACAATATATCTTCAACGGCTTACAGAACGCTCCTCTACCCAATAATTTTAAAAAAAAATTATTGTCGTAGCTTCGGTATATAATTTAGCCCCGTTACATCTTCCGCGCAAAATGACTAGACTAGTGAGCTATTACGCTTTCTTTAAATGATGGCTGCTTCTAAGCCAACATCCTAGCTGTTTTAGCCTTTTTACATCGTTTACCACTTAACTATAATTTTGGGACCTTAGCTTACGATCTGGGCTGTTTCCCTTTCCACACTGGATCTTAGCACCCAATGTGTGTCTCCTATAATAATATTTTTAGTATTCGGAGTTTGCATCAGATTAGTAGATTGGAAAATCCCCTGACTGAAACAGTGCTCTACCCCTAAAAATAAATTTATAAGGCACTACCTAAATAGTTTTCGAGGAGAACCAGCTATATCCCGGTTTGATTGGCCTTTCACCCCTAACCACAAGTCATCCGCTGATTTTTCAACATCAGTCAGTTCGGTCCTCCAATTAGTATTACCTAATCTTCAACCTGCTCATGGCTAGATCACCGGGTTTCGGGTCTATATCTTGAAACTAAACGCCTATTTTAGACTCGGTTTCCCTACGGCTCCCTCATTAAATTAATAAGTTAACCTTGCTACAAAATATAACTCGCTGACCCATTATACAAAAGGTACGCAGTCACATTAATAAAAAAATGCTCCTACTGCTTGTACGTATACGGTTTCAGGTTCTATTTCACTCCCCTAACCGGGGTTCTTTTCACCTTTCCCTCACGGTACTAGTTCACTATCGGTCAATTAGTAGTATTTAGCCTTAGAGGATGGTCCCCCTATATTCAAACAAGATTACTCGTGTCTCGTTCTACTTAAAAGAAAAGTAATAAATATATTTTAATATACAGGACTATCACCTTATATTGTTAATTTTTCCAAATTATTCTACTAATATAAATATTACAATAAATTCCGGGCTTTTCCCATTTCGTTCGCCACTACTAAGGGAATCTCAATTGATTTCTTTTCCTCAGGATACTTAGATGTTTCAATTCTCCTGGTTAGCTTCATTAATCTATTTATTCAATTAATGATAATACAATATTAATTGTATTAGGTTACCCCATTAGGACACCATCGATTACAAATGTTTCTTATCAACTCATCGATAATTTTCGCAGATTTGCACGTCCTTCATCGCCTCTAATTGCCAAGGCATCCACCATATACGCTTAATTACTTAACTTCGCAATCTAAAAATGTCTTACGTATTATAAAAGAACAACGTCCTCTAGGGGAATTGAACCCCTGTTATCGCCGTGAAAGAGCGATGTCTTAACCTCTAGACGAAAAGGACATAAAAATAAAACTGTGTAGTACTATATAAAATATTTATCCCTAATAAGGAGGTGATCCAACCGCAGGTTCCCCTACGGTTACCTTGTTACGACTTCACCCCAGTCATGAATCACAAAGTAATAAAAGTTCTCTTATTTAAAAATAAGTTAAACATATTTATTTCTTTTGCAACACACTTCCATGGTGTGACGGGCGGTGTGTACAAGGCCCGGGAACGTATTCACCGTGACATTCTGATACACGATTACTAGCGATTCCGACTTCATGAAATCGAGTTGCAGATTTCAATCCGAATTAAGACATACTTTATGAGATTCGCTTACTTTTACAAGATTGCTACTCTTTGTATATGTCATTGTAGCACGTGTGTAGCCCTGGTCATAAGGGCCATGATGACTTGACGTCATCCCCACCTTCCTCCAGTTTATCACTGGCAGTTTCCTTTGAGTTCCCAGCTTTACCTGATGGCAACAAAGGATAGGGGTTGCGCTCGTTATAGGACTTAACCATACATTTCACAACACGAGCTGACGACAGCCATGCAGCACCTGTCTTAGTGTTCTCGAAAGCACTTCTACATTTCTGTAAAATTCACTAGATGTCAAGACCAGGTAAGGTTCTTCGCGTTGCATCGAATTAAACCACATGCTCCACCGCTTGTGCGGGCCCCCGTCAATTCATTTGAGTTTTAACCTTGCGGTCGTACTCCCCAGGCGGTCAATTTAACGCGTTAGCTACGAAAGTCATAATATAAAAAAATCACAACCTTCAAATTGACATCGTTTACGGCATGGACTACCAGGGTATCTAATCCTGTTTGCTCCCCATGCTTTCGCACTTTAGTGTCAGTATTCGTCCAGAAGGCCGCCTTCGCCACTGATATTCCTCCAGATATCTACGCATTTCACCGCTACACCTGGAATTCCACCTTCCTCTACGATACTCTAGTTTATTAGTTTCAAATGCAGTTCCTAAGTTAAGCTCAGGGATTTCACATCTGACATAATAAACCACCTACATGCTCTTTACGCCCAATAATTCCGATTAACGCTCGCATCCCTCGTATTACCGCGGCTGCTGGCACGAAGTTAGCCGATACTTCTTTTTTAAGTAACGTCAAATAAATTTATTATTAGTAAATTTATCTTCTTCCTTACTGAAAGTATTTTACAACCCTAAGGTCTTCTTCATACACGCGGCATAGCTGCATCAGGGTTTCCCCCATTGTGCAATATTCCCCACTGCTGCCTCCCGTAGGAGTCTGGACCGTATCTCAGTTCCAGTGTGGCTGATCATCCTCTCAGACCAGCTAAGGATCATCGCCTAGGTAAGCTTTTACCTTACCTACTAGCTAATCCTATTTGAGCTCATCTTAAGACATAAGGTCTTGAAAAAAAAAGATCCCCTACTTTAATTATATATATACATATATTTATATATATAAAATATATAACATTATGCGGTATTAGCTATCGTTTCCAATAGTTGTCCCCCTTCTTAAGGTAGATTCCCAAATATTACTCACCCGTACGCCACTTGCCATCAAATAAAAAATTATTCATGATGCCGTTCGACTTGCATGTGTTAAGCTTGCCGCTAGCGTTCAATCTGAGCCATGATCAAACTCTTCAAAACAATAAAACATTATAATAACTTTTAAAAAAAAACAAAATATTTTTAAAAGTTAAAAATTTATTAATATTTTATAAAGTATCTACACAGTTCATTATTTTAAAGAACAAAAAATAAAATTCACAAAACAAATATAATATATAAATATAACAAAAAAAAAAAATAAAAACAAGAAAAATATTTATTTTTTTAAAAAAAAATATAATAAAAACATAAATAATTATTTAATAGAAATTATATTAATAATAAAATCAATTTTTTTATAAAACAAAACATTAACAACATGTTTTCCTATATATTTAATAGGACCATTAGGAAAAAAAATATTCTTTTTAGAAATTTTATATTTCAATTTTTTTAAAAAAATTTTATAAAGATCAAATTTTTTAAAAGAATTAAATAATTTTCCATTTTTACTACACTTATAATATAATTTTATAGGAGATAATAAAATTATTTTTTTATAAATATTACTAATTTCATCTATTTTTCTATTTTTAATTTTATTAAAAAAACTTTTATTTTCATTAAATTCTTTTATATTATTATTATTAAAATATAAAGCTTTTTGATAAGGAATTAAAAAATTCCTAGCATAACCAAATTTTACATCAACTATATCACCTACTTTTCCTAACAAACTTTTTTTTAAAATAATAATTTTAACCATATTAATTTACCTAAATATTTTGATGTAAATCAGTATAAGGAATTAAAGCTAAATATCTAGCTATTTTAATAGCTATTGCTAATTTTCTTTGAAATTTTAAAGAAATACCAGTAACTCTAGAAGGAATTATTTTATTACACTCAGTAATATATCTTTTTAAAATATCTATATCTTTATAATCAATTTCTTTAAATTTATTCATTTTAAAATAACAAAATTTCTTACTTTTATTAAATTTTAACATAAACTTCATCCATAAAATTAATTACTATTAATTTTAGAAAAAATAATAGAATTATTAGTTTCAATACATTTTTTTTTTATAATTATAAATCTTAAAATATTTTTATTTAATTTCAAATCATTATTTAAAAAATTAACAACATTAATATTAACTCTAATATTCATAAGAATATAATAAGCTTCATTATTATTTTTAATATTATAAGCTAATTTTCTTAACCCCCAATTTTCTAATCTATATAATTTTCCATTTTTATTTACTATATTAGAATAATATTTAATTATATCATCTATATAAATATTCTTATTAGAATATATCATTAAAATAATTTCATAATTACGCACAATATTTATCTCCTCTCAAAAAAATTAAATATTAATTATTATATATTTCTTAAAAATATAAATAATTATAATAAAATATAAATTAACGTTTTGAATATTGATGCTTACGACGAGACTTCATAAATCCATATTTTTTTCTTTCTACTTTTCTAGAATCACGAGTAATTAATTTATATATTTTAAATTTTTTCTTAAAATTAATATTATATTTTAATAATACTCTACTTATACCATGTCTTATAGCAATAATTTGACTAGAAATACCCCCACCTTTAACAGTTATATAAAAATTAAATTTATTAAATAAAAAATTATATTTATCTTTAATAATTTTAAAAGGAAACAAAATAATTTTTCTTTTAATCTTACAAAAAATATATTTTTTAAAATACATATTATTAATGTATATTCTTCCAACACCACTCTTCATAAAAATTCTTGCAGATGAGGTTTTACGTCTACCTGTACTATATAACATAAAATTAATCCTAAATATTAATTAAAATAGGTTTTTGAGAAATATGTAAATGATCAGAAAAATCATACATTTTTAATCTCTTTATAAAAACTTTACTTAACTTATTCTTAGGTAACATACCTTTAACACAATGTGTAATAATATATTTTGGAGATTTTATCATCATTTCTTCAAATGAAATTTTTTTTAAATTTCCCACATAACCACTATGACGATAATATATTTTATCTTTTCTTTTATTACCAGTTACAATAATACTTTTAATATTTATTAAAATTACAAAATTTCCATTATCAACATGAGGTAAGTAATTACATTTATTTTTACCCATAAGTAAATAAACAACTTTAGTTATTAACCTACCTAAAATTTTATTTTTCGAATCAATTAAATATCAATTAACTTTATTCATAATATACTCATAATTAAAATATTTATTTTTTAATACCACCAACTATAATAGAATTTATTTTTAATGCAGGTTGTCCAACACAAACAGGAACATTTTGTCCATCTTTTCCACAAGTACCTAAACCATCATCAAATTCTAAATTATTAGAAATCATACTTATATTACTCATAATATCAATACTAGAGCCTATTAAAGTAGCTAATTTAATAGAATTAGTAATAACCCCATTATTTATTAAATAACCTTCAGATATAGTAAATACAAATTTACCAGAAATTATATCAACTTGCCCTCCAGATAAATTAACTACATATAAACCGTAATCTACACTATTAATTAAATCCTCTAAATTATATTTTCCAGGCAACATATATGTATTAGTCATTCTAGGGATAGGTAAAAAATTATAAGATTCTCTTCTAGCATTACCAGTAGAATCTAAATTCATTAATTTAGCATTTAATTTATCTAATATATAAGATTTTAAAATACCATTTTTAACTAATACATTTTTTTTTGTTATAGTTCCTTCATCATCTATATTTAAAGAACCCCTTTTAAAAACTAAAGTAGGATTATCTATTATAGTACAACAACTTGAAGCAACTTTTTTTCCTAATAAATTATAATATATAGAATTTTTTTTTCTAATAAAATCTCCTTCCAATCCATGACCAACAGCTTCATGTAATAAAACTCCAGGACAACCAGAACCTAAAACTACAGGAAAAATTCCATATGGAGATTGTATAGCATTTAAATTATTAATTCCCATCTTTATCGCTTTATTAGCTAAATATTTTAAAAAATTTACACCATTCTTTTTTTTTAATATAAATTCTTTATATGAATAACGTCCTCCACCCCCACTTACACCTATTTCTTGGTTTAAATTATCTTCTAACTTTATTTTTATAGACAAATTTATTAATGGTCTAACATCACCTATAAATACATTATCAGTAGATAATATTAAAACTATATCATAAGTACTAAATAAATCTAAACAAACATATTTGATACGTCTATCCTTTTTTCTTATATAATTATCTAAATAAAATAATAAATCTATTTTTTTTTTATTAAAAGAAAAATTTATAGGAGATATAAAATTATAATAACAATTTATATTAGGTAAAAAAATCATATTAAATTTATTAAAAATATTTTTATTTAAATATATTTTTCTAATATTTTTAATACTATTCAAAATAGATTTAAAACTAATATTATTAGAACAACAAAAAATAGTTTTATCATTATAAATTACTCTAGTACTAAAACCACTAGTAATCTTAAAATAATTATTTTTAATAATTTTTTGTTCTAAAGATAAAGATTCATTAACACAATTTTGTAAAAAAATATCACTATAAAATAAATTACTTGAAGGTAAATCAGAAATTAAATTTAATAAATCAAATTCTGAAATATTATTTTTTTCTAATATATACTTATAAATTATATTTTTAGACATATAAAACTCTAATATTAATCATAAAAAATATTTATAATAAAAAATAATAAAAAACTCTCTAATAAAGAATTTAATAAAATATTATTATTAAAAGAATAACCTAAAAAAAATAAATCAAAATAAAACGAAAAAAATCTTAATAAAAACAAAAAAATAAAAATAATAAAAAAAAAATTAATATTTAATAAAAAATTAAATAAAAATATTATATACATAGAAAATAAATAAACAAATAACATTTTACCAAAAACAAAACTAAAAATAATATCTAAAAATAAACCATACAAAAAAGTAATAAAAAAAGATTCAATTTTTCCTAAATAAAAAAATATAATATAAACATAAAAAATATTTGAAAAATAAGGATATAAATAATAAAAATTAAAAATAAAAGAAAAAATATTTCAAAAAAAATATAAAATAAACAAAAATATAATAAACAAAAATTTATCATTTTTCTTAAAATAATAAAACATAATTAGTATAAAAAACTTCAACTTTTATTTAATTAAAATATTATAATCTAAATAATTATTATAATTAACAAACGATTTAATTTTAATCATTAAACCTCCATAAATATTATCAATATAATAATTATTAATAATACCTATTGGATACTCAAAATAATAATCATATACATCATAATTAACTATTATATCTCCTTTAACAATATTAGAATTTATTGGTAAATCAATAATTTTCATTTCTTTATTACAACCATAACCTAAAATAATAACTTTTAAACCTGTTCTTAAAATTTTACCAGAGAAACCGCTATCATAACTACATAAAAGTTGTATCTTACCAAAATTATTATTTATAAATACTAATCTACCTATAATACCAATATTATTAAATAATAAATTACCATATTTTATATTTTTATAATTTAATATATTAACTAATAAATAATCATAATTTTTAAAATTATTAAATAATAATTTAACTATAGAAAAATTATTATTTCTTAATAATTTTATATTTAACATATTTCTAAAAATATTATTTTGATTTTTTAAATTATTTAAAAAATATAATTCATTTTTTAATAAAATATTTTCTTTTTTTAAACTATAATTTTCTATAAAAATATATTTTTTTTTTTTTAAGTAATTAACTTTATTTCTTAAATAAATACAAAATTTATTATATAAACAATAAATTATAAAATTTATTCTAATAAAAATTATTTTAAAAATATTAAAATAATTAAATCTAATATCAAAAAATATAATAAATATAGAAAAAAATAAAAATAATAAAAAAATAAAAAAATTATTTTTCTTATTTAATTTCATAATATATATAAATTAAAAAAATAAATTAATATATTTATTCATTACTAAATAATTCACCATTATGAATATCTATCATATCCAAAGCTTTACCTCCCCCTCTAGCAACACAAGTCAAAGGATCATCAGCAATTATTACAGGTATTGAAGTTTCTTCTATAATTAAACGATCTAAATTTCTTAATAAAGCACCCCCTCCAGTAAGAACCATACCTCTTTCAGATATATCAGATGCTAATTCAGGAGGACATTGTTCTAAAGCAACCATAATTGCACTTATTATACCATTTAAAGATTCTTGTAAAGACTCTAAAATTTCATTAGAATTTAATTTAAAACTTCTAGGTACACCTTCAGCCATATTTCTTCCTCTAACTTCAATTTCAAAAATAGAGGAATTAGGATAAGCACAACCTATAACATGTTTTATTTTTTCTGCTGTAACTTCACCAATTAAAGATCCATAATTTCTACGTATATAATTTATAATAGATTCATCAAATTTATCCCCTCCTATACGAACTGAAGAAGAATAAACTATACCATTTAATGATATAATTGCTACTTCTGTAGTACCCCCTCCTATATCTATAATCATAGAGCCAGTAGGCTCAGAAACAGGTAAATTAGCACCTATAGCAGCAGCCATAGGTTCATCAATTAAAAAAACTTCTCTTGCTCCAGCTCCAAGGGCAGATTCTTTAATTGCTCTTCTTTCTACTTGAGTAGCTCCTACAGGAACACAAATTAAAACACGAGGACTGGGTCTCATAAAACTATTAGTATGAACTTTCTTAATAAAATATTGTAACATCTTTTCAGTAATAAAAAAATCAGCTATTACACCATCTTTCATAGGCCTAATAGCACAAATATTACCAGGTGTGCGACCTAACATTTGCTTAGCTTGATAACCAACTGCAGCAACAACTTTAGAAGAACCAATTCTATCTTTTCTAATAGCAACAACAGAAGGTTCATTTAAAACAATTCCTTTATTTTTTACATAAATTAAAGTATTTGCTGTACCTAAATCAATAGATAAATCATTAGAAAAAATACCCCTAATTTTTTTAAACATTAAATTATATATTCCTAAATAATTAATAAAATATATATATAATATATTAACATTTAATTTAAAATTATATAATAAATAAATTATTTATATTAATATTATATTGTAAAATATTAACAATATAAAAAATAAATATATATAATAAGTGATATTAAAATGTATGCAATAATAAAAATAAAAAAAAAACAATATAAAATTAAAGAAAATAAATATATATATATAGATAAAATAGATTTAAAAACTAAAAAAGAAATATTTATAAAAAATAAAAATATTATATTAATATTTTATAAAAAAAATATATTTTATAAAAAAAAAGATACAAAATTATTTTTAATAAAAATTAAAATATTAAAACATATTAAAAACAAAAAAATAAATATAATAAAATTTAAAAGAAGAAAAAATTATAAAAGAAAATATGGTCACAGACAACAATTAACAAAAATTAAAATTAAATATATAAGAAAAAAAAATGGCACATAAAAAAGCAGGTGGATCAACTAAAAATGGAAGAGATTCACATTCAAAGAGATTAGGAATTAAACATTTTGGTGGAGAATATGTATACCCCGGAAATATAATTGTAAAACAAAGAGGAACAAAATTTTATGCAGGAATAAATACAAAAATTGGAAAAGATTATACAATATATGCTATAAAAAATGGAAAAGTAGAATTTAAAAATAAAGGTAAAAAAAAAAAAAAATTTGTAAATATAATAAATATATAATTCGTAAAAATATACTAATTTAAATAAAAAATAATTTCTTTAAAAAAAAAATAATGAAAAAAAAAAAATTATATTAAATAATAAATATACAAAAATAGCAAAAAAATTAAATTTAAGATCAAGATCTTGATTTAAAATTAAAGAAATACAAAATAAATATAAAATAATTAAAAAAAATAATAATGTAATAGATTTAGGATCTTATCCAGGAGGATGATCTAAATTTTTATCTAAAAAAATAAAAAACATAAATAAAATATTTAGTTGTGATATTTTAAAAATGAAAAAAATTAAAAAAGTAAATTTTATAAAAGGAAATATATGTAATTATAAAACAATAAAAAAAATAATTGAAATAACTAAATTATATAAAATTAATACTATTTTATCAGATATATCTCCAAATATTTCAGGTATTAAAGAAATAGATAACCCTAAATATAAAAATATAATTAAAAATATTATAATATTAATTAAAAAAAAATTATATAAAAATGGTAATTTCGTAATTAAAGTATTTTTAGGAGAAAATTTTTCTTACATTTTAAAAAAAATAAAAAATATATTTAAAATAATTAAAATTTATAAACCTAAATCTTCGCATAAATTTTCAAAAGAAATATATATAATTGGTTTAAAATATAAAAAATTCAATTAAATTAAAATATATGATAAAAAAAATATTTTTTTGATTAACAATTTTTGTAATAACTATATTTATATTTCATAATTTTATATTTAAAAAAAAGATATCTAAAATAGATTATTATAGTTTCTTATCAGATATAAAAAATAACAAAATAAAAGAAATAAAAATAAATGGAAAAGAAATAAATGTAATTAAAAAAAATAATCATAAATATATTACATATATACCAATAAAAAACCAAAATCTTTTAAAAAAAATTATAAAAAAAAATATCAAAATTAGTAATATTTCAATAAAAGAACCAAATTTTATTATATCAATAATAATATCATGATTACCTATTATTATAATAGGTTTAATATGAATTTTTATTATTAAAAAAATATATAATAATAAAAAATCTATATTTTTTAAAGAAAATAAAGCAAAAATATTAAATAAAAATAATGAAAAAATAACATTTAAAGATATAGCAGGATACAGCGAAGTTAAGGAAGATATAAATGAAATAATAGAATATTTAAAAAATCCTAACAAATTTAAAAAACTAGGTGGAAAATTTCCTAAAGGTATACTAATAATAGGACCACCAGGAACTGGTAAAACTTTACTAGCTAAAGCAATATCTTGAGAAGCTCAAGTACCATTTTACAATATATCTGGATCAGATTTTATAGAAATGTTTGTTGGTGTAGGAGCATCAAGGGTAAGAAATATGTTTAATGAAGCAAAAAAAAATTCTCCTTGTATAATATTTATAGACGAAATAGATGCTATAGGTAAACATAGAGGTACATTGCTAAATAATGGAAATGATGAAAGAGAACAAACATTAAATCAAATGTTAGTAGAAATGGATGGATTTAATAATAATAAAGGAATAATTGTTATAGCAGCAACAAACAGACCAGATATTTTAGATAATGCATTAACTAGACCTGGAAGATTTGATAAAAAAATTATTATAGATTTACCTAATTTAAAAGAAAGAATTAAAATAATTAAAATTCATACAAAAAAAGTACCATTAAATAAAGATGTAAATATTAATAATATTGCAAAAAATACTCCAGGGTTTTCAGGAGCAGATTTAGCTAATTTAATAAATGAATCTTCTTTAAATGCAGCAAAAAATAATAAAAAAAATGTATCTATGAATGAATTTGAAGAAGCTAAAGATAAAATAATTATGGGGGTAAAAAGAAAATCATTAATAATAACTAAAAAACAAAAAGAATTACTTGCTTACCATGAATCAGGACATGCAATAGTCGGAGAATTACTTAAAGATAATAATCATGATAAAGTATATAAAATTACTATAATTCCTAGAGGAAAATCATTAGGTACAACTTATTTTTTACCAAAAGATGATAATACAAATATAAATAAAAAAAAATTAGAAAGTCAAATTTCTACATTATATGCAGGTAGATTAGCAGAAGAAATTATATATGGAAAAGATAATATATCAATAGGAGCAAGTAATGATATAAAAGTAGCAACATCAATAGCAAAAAATATGGTAATAAAATGAGGTTTTTCAAAAAAAATAGGACCATTATCATATAATGAAGAAAATAAAATATTTAATAATTGTAAAAATAAACATATATCAAATTATACATTAGAAAATATAGATAAAGAAATAAAAAAAATAATAGATAAAAACTATTTAAGAGCAAAAGAAATATTATTAAAAAATATAAATATTCTTCATATAATGAAAAAAAAATTAATAAAATATGAAACATTAAACAGAAAACAAATAAAAAAAATAATTTTTAAAAGTTCTAAAAAATAAATATTTAAAATATATATATATATAAAATAAATAATTAAAAAAAAGGAAAAAATGTATATATTATTTTCAATAATATTTATTATTATCTGTTCTATTTTAATATTTTCAATAATTTTTTATCCTAATGAAAATAATATATTAGAATTATATACAAATTACAATAATAATAAATCTATCACAACATCAAATTTAATTAAAAATACATTTGATAAAATAATTATTACTTTAATAATATTATTTTATTTAATATCTATTATATTAAACTCAATAAATAATATTAAAATTAATAATATTAAAAATAAAATAAATAATATTAAAATACTAAATATATAAATTAAAATAAAAAATTAAACCGGGATGGTGAAACTGGTAAACACACTATTCTAAGAAAGTAGTTTTATAATATATAAATTACGGGTTCGAATCCCGTTCCCGGTATTCTCAATATTAAATAAATAATATTTTATAATTAAATATATGTAATATATAATAAAATAATTTATTAAAAATCTAAAATAAATCATTTAAATATTAATATAAAAAAATTATTTAATAATTTATGTAATTTTGGGAGATACGCTAAGATGAATAAAAAAATTTTAGCAGTTGCAGAAGCTTTATCTAATGAAAAATCTTTATCTAAAAAAAAAGTCTTTCAAGTATTAGAAAATGCCTTAAATATAGTAATTAAAAAAAAATATGAACAAAAAATAAATATAAGAATATATATAAATAAAGAATCTGGAAAGTTTTATATATATAAAAGATGAATAGTAGTTAAAAAAGTTAAAGAACCTAATAAAGAAATAAATTTTAAAGAAGCAATTAACAAAAATAGAAATATTAAAATAGGTGAATTTATAGAAAAAAAAATTAAAAAAATAAATTTTGACAGAATAACTACACAAAAAATAAAAAAAATAATAATACAAAAAATTAAAGAAGAAAAAAAAATAATAAATTTTAAAAAAATATTAAAAAAAAAAAAAAAAATAATAATAGGGTTTATAAAAAAAATAAATAAAAAATATATAATTATAGATATAGGAAATGATTTAGAAGCTAAAATTTTAAATAAAGATTTATTTTTAAAAAATAAACTTAAAATAGGTAAAAAAATTAAAGGTTTAATATATTATATAGATAAAAAATATAAAAATAATTATAAAATATTACTACAAAGATCAAAAATAAATTTCTTAATTGAATTATTAAAAATTGAAATACCAGAAGTAAAAAATAATATTATAAAAATAAAATCAATATCACGTAAACCAGGATTAAGATCTAAAATAGCAGTTATAAGTAAAGATAAAAAAATAGATCCTATAGGAGCATGTGTTGGTATAAAAGGTTCTAGAATAAAAGCAATATCTAATGAATTATTAGGTGAAAAAATAGATATAATTTTATGAAATAAAAACATAAAAAAATTTCTTATAAATATAATGTATCCTATAAAAATATTTAATTTTAAAATTAATAAAAATAAAAATAATATTAAAATAAATGTAAAATTAAATAATTTAGCTCAAATAATAGGTAAAAGAGGACAAAATATAAAATTATCATCAAAATTAATAGGATTAGAAATTAATGTTTCAGGTATTAATATAAAATAATATTAATAATAATAATAAATAAAAAAATGTTTAAAAAAAAAAAATATATAAAAAATAAATTTTTAAATAAAAAAAAAATATTTAAAAATAAAAAAATACAAAAAAATAAAAAAATATTTAAAAATAAAAAAATATTAAAAAAAAAAATAAAAAAAAAAATAAATAATAAAATATTAAAATATAAAATAGATATAATAAAAGAAATAAGAAAATATTATAAAAATAACAAAAAATATTTAAGACCACCCATAATTACAATTATGGGGCATGTTAATCATGGAAAAACATCATTAATAAAATGTTTAAATAAAAAAATAAATATAAAAGAAAAAGGAAATATAACTCAAAATATAAATGCATATTATATAAGTAATAAAAATATCAAATTTACATTATTAGATACACCAGGACATTCAGTATTTACTGATATGAGGGTAAATAGTTTAAAAATAACAGATTTAATTATATTAATAATTTCTATAGACGATGGAATTATGAATCAAACTAAAGAAATAATTAAATATATTAAAAAAAATAATATTCCAGTAATAATAGTTTTAAATAAAATAGATAAAATAAATTATAAACATAATATAAAAATAATTAAAAAAAAAATTTTTGAATATAAATTAAATTTAACAAAAAAAAATATATTTATAAAAATATCAACAAAATATAAAAAAGGAATAAAAAAATTAAAAAAATATATCTTAATATTATCAAAAAAAATAAATTTAAATACTAATATAAACAAAAACATATCATCTGGAATGATAATTGAATCTAGTATAGATAAAAAAAAAGGTCCAATAAATTATATAATATTAAAAAAAGGAATTATAAAAAAAAGTTATATAATTATATATAATAATAATTATTCAAAAATAAAATGTATATATGATAATAATAATAATAAAATTAATAAATTATTACCTTCAGTTCCAGGAAAAATATTGGGATTACCAAATATAAACTTAACAAATAAAAAAATTATAATAGTTAAAAATATAAAACTAGCAAAAAAAATAATAGAAGTTAAAAAAAACAAAATTAATAAAAATAATAATAATAATAACAATAATATAAAATATAATATAATAAATTTATTTAAAAATAATAATAAAAATAAAATAAATATTATTATTAAATGTAATAATTATGGATCATTAAATATAATAATAAAATGAATAAAAAAAGAAGTAAAAAATAAAATAAATATAATAAATTATTCAATAGGTAATATTAATAAAAATGACTTAATATTATCTAAAACAACTAATTCAATAATTTTATCATATAATTCTAAAGTAGATAATTCAATTAAAAAAAAAATAAATAATTTTAAAAAAAAAATATATTTTTTTAATATAATATATAAATTTTTTAAAAAAATAAAAAAAATAATAAAAAATAAAAAAAAAATAAAAAATAAAAATAAATATCTAGGAAAAGCGATAATAAAAAATGTATTTAAAATTTCAAAATTTAATATAATAGCAGGATGTAAAGTAATAAAAGGTGAAATAAATATAAATAATAGTATAAATATATTAAGAAATAAAAAAATTATTTTTATAGGAAAAATTAAATCTATTAAGCAATTTAAAAAAAATATTAAAATAGCAAAAAATAACATGGAATGTGGAATAAGTATAAAAAATTTTTATAAAATTAAAATAGGAGATATTATTTTATCAAGATAATGAAAAAAAAAATAAAATATAATAAAATAAGTAAAGAAATAAAAAAACAAATTACCAAAATTATTTTTTTTAAATATAATTATTTATTTAAAAAAAAAAATATTATTAATATAAATTATATATTTATATCAAAAGATATTTCTAAAATTAATATATATATAAATTTTATAAATAAAGAAAAAAAAAATATTATAAATAATTATATAAATCAATTAAAAAAAAATAATATATACATAATTAAAAAACTTAAAAAAAAAATTTATATAAAAAATTTTATAAAAATAAATTTTATTTATGATACATTTTTAGATAAAATAAATAATCTATATAAAAAAATATACAAAATTAATAAAAAATAATGATAAATAATATAAAAAGTGGTTTATTAATATTTAATAAACCTAAGGGTATAACTTCAAATAATGCATTAAAAAAAATAAAAAATATAATAAAAAATAAAAAAATAGGATATATAGGATCATTAGATCCTATATCTTCAGGAATATTATTAATAGCTTTTGGAAAAACTAATAAATTATTTAATAAAATAATTAAAAAAAAAAAAACATATAAAGTAACAGCAAAATTAGGAGAAACAACAAATACTTATGATGCTTATGGATATATAATTAAAAAAAAAAAAGTTAAAAAAAAATATGTAAAAAATAAAATAAATAAAATAATAAATAAATATAAAGGAAAAATATTACAGAATATACCTATATATTCTGCATGTAAATATAAAGGTAAACCTTTATATAAATATGCAATAAAAGGGATAAATATAAAAAAAAAAAAGTATATATATATATATAAAATAAATATAAATAAAATAAAAAATAATATAATAAAATTAACTATAAAATGCTCAAAAGGAACATATATAAGAAGTATAATAAATGATATAGGAAAAAAATTAAAATGTGGAGCATATATATTAAATTTAAAAAGAATAAAAATTGGAAAATTTACAATAAAAAAATCTTATAATTTTAATGATATATTAAAAAAAAAAGTTATTATAAATCATAATAAAATTAAAAAATATTTATAATTATTAATAAAATAATATTAATAATATATAAAAATATTTTAAAATAAAAAATATATTTATTAAATAAAAATAATATAAAATTATTTAAAAAATATTAAAAAATTAAAAAAAATAAATTAATATTTTAAAAAAATAATTTTTACTTTAATTATAAATATATTATTTATATATCAAAAATAACAAAATATATATTTTATATAAAATATTAAATTCAATATAAAATAAAAAATTAAATAAAATAATAATAAGAATTAAAAATAAATAAAAACTTATAATACAAAAAATAAATAAATTATAATATAATAAAAATAATTTATATTAAAAAAATATTTATCTAAAAATAAAAATAAAAAATAATTATAAAAATATATAAAAAATTTTTAAAATTATTAATAAAATATAAAAAATAAAAATTTTTAAAAAATATTATTAATATATAAAAAATAATAAAATTATAAATAAATATTATTTAAAAATAAATAATAATAATCATAAATAATATGGCCCCTATTGGATTCGAACCAATGACCAAGCGATTATGAGTCGCCTGCTCTGCCACTGAGCTAAAGGGCCTATATTAAAAAAGTTTAACAAATAAAAAAAAAAAAAACAAGTTATTTATTAATATATTTAATAACTTTTACCATAGCAGGTCTTAACAATCTATCATTTAACATATAACCTTCTTGTAAAATATCTTCTACAAAATTATCTTTATCTTTTTTATCAGAATTTAATATAATCATAGCCTGATGATAATTAGGATTAAATGGGACATTTACTTTATCTATAATAGATACACCAAATTTTTTAATAGTAGAAATAAAATTTTTTAAAATTAAATTTATACCTTCATAGGTAATATTAATATCTACTTTTTTATTACTTAAATTTTTTAAAGCATGTTTTAAATTATCAACTATAGGTAAAAGATCAAACATAAATTTTTCTAAACAATACTTATATATTTTCTTATTATTTTTTTCATTACGTTTATTAATATTATCAATATCTGCATTATAACGTAAATTAATATTAAAAATTTTTTTTTTTAAATCAGAAATTTTTTTTTTTAAAATACTTAAATTACTATTTTTTAAATCTAATTCTTCTTTTAAACTTTTAATTTTATCATTTAATAAATTAATATTATCTTTTTTTTTATTACTATTTTTTAAATTATTTATTTTTTTATTTTTATCATTCATAATAATTCCTATAAATATTTATTTTTTCAAAAATTAAATATATATTATATTAGATTATAATAAAATAAAAATATTAACAATTAAAATAAATAAATGAAAAAAAAAAAAAATAAAATATTAAATAAAAAAATACATTTAAATTATGATATTAAAAAAAAAATAACAGCTGGAATAATATTAAAAGGATGACAAGTAAAATTAATTAAAAAAAAAGAAATAGATATAAAAAATAGTTATATTAAAATCAAAGAGAAAAATATATATTTGACAAATTATAATATAAATAATTATAAAATTAATAACTTTAAAAAAAAAAAAAAAGATATAAAAATATTACTTAAAAAAAAAGAAATACAATATTTATCTAATAAATTAAATAATAAAGGATATACAATAATACCAATATCAATAAAATTAAATAAAATATGAATAAAAATAATAATAGGTTTATGTAAAGGTAAAAAAAAATATAATAAAAAAAAATATATAATAAATAAAATGTGAAAAAAAAAAAATATTGATTTTTAAAAAATAAAAATATATAATTTAACTTAAAATAGATTAATTATTAATAAATGGGGTTGTTTTTGGATTTGACAAAATATACAAATTTTAATTGATCATGTCGAGGTAACGGTTGGCCGCGTTAAAAACCGTAAATAATAGTTGCAAATAACAATGATTATGCTTTAGCAGCTTAAAAACTGTAAAGTCGTTTTTTATATTGTTTTTATCTCTTTAATATATATAAAAAATGTAAAATTTAAAAGAGAAATATTATAGAGTGTCTATATCTATAATAAATTATTTATAGACTAATTTAATTATTTATTTTTTTTGTTTTAAATAATTAAATAAAATAAAACAAAATAAACATGTAGTATCAATAAAATTAGTTGTTTTGGACGCGGGTTCGAATCCCGCCAACTCCAAAAAAATAGGTGATTAGCTTAGGGGTAGAGCGTCTCTTTTACAAGGAGAAGGTCAATGGTTCGATTCCATTATCACCTATATTTTTTTATTTAAAAAAAGATTATCATATATAAAATTCAATAAAATTAAATTTATCTTTTCATTATTAATGAAATTATATTTTTTTAATATATTAGTTAATATATTTTTATAAAAAAAATCATTATTATTTTTTTTATTTATATAATATTCAATAAAATTCATTATTTTTTTTATTCTTATTTTTAATAAAATATTTTTATTTGGAGGATAAATTTTATTTATTTTAATATTTAATTTTTTTTGTAAAAGATAAACAATTTTTATATCTCTTTTATTAATAAATAAAATAGTTTTTCCAATATTATTAGCTCTACCAGTTCTACCTATTCTATGAATATAATATTTAAAATCTATAGGTAAATCATAATTAATTACTAAATTAACATTATTAATATCTAATCCTCTAGCAGCAATATCAGTAGCAACCAATATATTTATATTTCCATTACGTAAATCATTTATATTCTTTTCTCTTAAATTTTGATTCATATCTCCATTTAAAGAAGAACAATTATATCCCTTTTTTTGTAATAAATTAGATAATTTTAATGTATAACTTTTTGTTTTAACAAAAATTATAACAGCTTTAAATTTTTCAACTTCTAAAAAATTAATTAAAAAATTTATTTTATCATTATATGAATAAAACAAACAATAATATTGTTTAATATTTTTAGGTATATTATCAAATTTTTTTTTATTCAATAATAAATTAATTTCTTTAGGAAACAGCATAAATTTTTTAATAATATTTTTTATATTATTACATATAGTAGCAGAAAATAAAGCAGTTTGATGTTTAACATTAATATTAGATAAAATAAATTTTACATCATCAATAAAACCTTTACAAAACATTTCATCAACTTCATCTAAAACTAAAAATTTAATATTATTAAAATTAATTAAATTACGTCTTTTAATATAATCTATTAATCTACCTGGAGTAGAAATTATAATATTAGGATTATTTTTTAATTTAGATAATTGAATATTATATTTTTGACCACCATATAAAGATAAAATTTTAAATTTTAAATATTTAGAAAATAATAAAAAATTATCTTTAATTTGTATTGCTAATTCTCTAGTAGGAACTAAAACTAAACATTGTAAAGAATTAATAGTTATAGAATTTAATATAGGTAAAACATAAGAAGCAGTTTTACCACTACCTGTTTTAGCAATACCTAATACATCATATTTATTTAATAATAATGGTATACATTTTATTTGAATAGGAGTGGGTCTAATATAATTAATTTCTTTTATAACTTTTAACAATTCATTTCTTAATTTAAAATTAGAAAAATTAATAATCATCTTACACTTTTATTATTTTAATTTATTTTTATTAATTTTTAATATTATTTTCAATACTTAATTTCAATTTTCCAGTAATATCTATATCAATAACTTTAACATAAATATATTGTCCAATTTTAAAATGATTAAAAATATTATTAATTTTATTATTATTATATATTTTAGAAATATGTACTAAACCTTCTTTATTTTTAGATATATTAACAAATAACCCAAAATTTACTATTTTAATAATTTTAGATAAATATATACAACCTTTTTTAATAACAAAACCAATAATTTTTTTTATATCATTTATTGTATTAATTGCATTAATTTTATTATTAGAAATTATATTAATTAATCCATTATCATTAACTTCAATTAAACAATTATTTTTTTGAGTAAGAGATTTTATTACTGAACCACCTTTACCTATAACATTTTTAATTTTATTTACATCAATTTTAAATTTATATATTTTAGGACAATAAGGTGATAAATAAGATCTAGAAAATTTAATTTTAGTATTCATTTTATCTAAAATACATAATCTAGAAACATTAGCTTTTTTTAAAGACTCATTAATATCATTTATATCTACATTTTTAATTTTCATATCCATTTGTAATGCTGTAATTCCAATATTAGTTCCTACTATTTTAAAATCCATGTCTCCTAATCTATCTTCATCCCCAATTATATCTGAAAGAATAAAATTTTTTTTAGAAGTTTTTATTAATCCCATAGCTATACCAGCTACATGATATTTAATTGGAACGCCAGCATCCATTAAAGCTAAAGAAGCTCCACAAACAGAAGCCATAGAGGAAGAACCATTAGATTCCATAATATCAGAAACTATACGTATAGTATAAGGAAAATTTTTTATATTAGGTAATATAGGAATTATTCCCTTTTTAGCTAAATAACCATGACCTATTTCTCTACGTTTAGGAATACCTATATTTCCTATTTCACCAACAGAATAAGGAGGAAAATTATAATGAAAAATAAAATTATCTATACGTTCACCCAAAAATATATCATCAAAACTTTGAGCATCTTTTAAAGTACCTAAAGTAATAGTTACTAAAGCTTGAGTTTCACCTCTAGTAAAAAGAGAAGATCCATGAACTCTCTTAGGTAAAAATCCTACTTTAATATCTATATTTCTAATATCATTTTTTTTTCTTCCATCTATACGAATTTTATTTTCAATTAAGTTTTTAACAAATATTTCTTTTTCAATTTCATTTATTTTATTTAAAATTAAATATTTATAAAAATCTTTATTATTATTTGATAATTCTATTAATAAATTATTTATAATATTATCTAACAATTTTATTCTATTTTTTTTATTATATTTTTGTAAATATATTAATTTTATTTTTTCAAAACAATAGTCATATATATAATTATTTATATCTTCTGAAAGATATTTATTAATAATAATATTATTATCATTATTTTTTATACACATTAAAAAAAAATTATCAATATTATAAATTAATTTTTTAAAATTTTCATTAGCAAAACTAATACCATCAATAATATATTTTTCATTAATATTTTTAGAAGAACAATCTATCATAAAAATATTATCATTAGTACCTACTACAACTAAATTTAATTTACTTATTTTTATTTCATCTAAAGTTGGATTTAGTATATACTTATTATCAATATATCCAATTCGTGCTACCCCTAAAGATTCAATATTATTAATCCCTGAAATCTTTAATGCAGCAGAAACTGCTATTATAGATATAATATCTGTACTAATTTGGGGGTTAACTGAAATAACATTTATAATTATTTGAATGTTACTAAAAAAACTTTTATCAAATAATGGACGTATAGATCTATCAATTAATCTAGAAGTAATTATTTCAACATCACTAGGTCTTCCTTCTCTTCTAAAAAAACTTCCAGGAATTTTACCTACAGAATAAAATTTTTCTTGATAATGTACAGTTAAAGGTAGAAAATCTTGATCATTATTTATTTCATCATTACATACCAAAGTAACAATTACAACAGTATCATTCATACTAGCTATAACTGAAGAAGTACATTGACGTGCTATATAACCATTTTCTAATTTAATTATATTTCTTCCATAATTAAATTTTAAAATATTATTTTTAAACAAAATAAATTCCTTTATAAATAAAAATATTTTTAAATATATAATTAAATATTAATAACGTAATTTTAATTTTTTAATAATAGAATTATATTCATCTAAATTATTAATTTTCACATATCTTAAAAATTTACGACGACGAAAAATTAATTTCAATAATCCTAATTTATTATGAAAGTCTTTTTTAAAAACAGAAACATGTTTCTGTAAATTATTTATACGTAAACTTAATAAAAATATTTGTAATTTAATAGAACCAATATTATTCTTATTTTTTTTATAATTATATATTATTTTTTTTAAACTAAACATAAATTATTATAACCTATTTAATAAAATAAATAAAATAAAAAAAATATTAAAGTCCTACAAGGACTTTAATATTTTAATTTTTTATTTACATAAAATAAAATAATTTAATAAAATATTTAAAAATTAAATTACATCATTCCACCCATTCCATTCATTCCACCCATTCCTGAACCATTCATGGAAGAATTTGGAGTATTTAAATCTGATTTATTATCATCTTTAGGTGAATCAGTAATCATACATTCTGTAGTAACCATTAATCCAGCAACAGAAGCAGCATATTGTAAAGCAGAACGAGTAACTTTAGTAGGATCTAAAATACCCATATCTATCATATCACCATATTTTTCTGTAGCAGCATTATAACCATAATTACCACTACCAGCTTTAACATTATTAGCTACAACAGAAGGTTCATCACCAGTATTATATACTATTTGACGCAAAGGAGATTCCATTGCTCTTAAAGCTACTCTAATACCCATATTTTGATCTTCATTTTGAGCAGTTAAATTACTTAATCTTTCTGCTACTCTTACTAAAGCTACCCCCCCTCCAGGTACAACACCTTCTTCTACAGCAGCTCTAGTAGCATGTAAAGCGTCTTCTACTCTAGATTTTTTTTCTTTCATTTCTACTTCAGTAGCTGCACCAACCTTTAATACAGCAACACCACCAGCTAATTTAGCTACTCTTTCTTGTAATTTTTCTTTATCATAATCAGAAGTAGATTCATCTATTTGTTGACGAATATTACTTATTCTTTTAGAAATTTCTTTTTGACAACCATTTCCATCTATTATTGTAGTAGTATCTTTATTAATAACAATTTTTTTACAATTACCTAAATCATTAATATTAGATTTTTCTAATTCCATACCAATTTCTTCAGAAATTACTACACCCCCAGTTAATATTGCAATATCTTGTAACATAGATTTACGACGATCACCAAATCCAGGTGATTTAACTGCAGCTACTTTAACAATACCTCTCATATTATTAACAACTAATGTAGCTAAAGCTTCACCTTCTACATCTTCAGCAATTACTAATAAAGGTTTATTAGATTTAGCAACAGATTCTAATATAGGTAATATTTCACGAATATTAGAAATTTTTTTTTCTACTAATAAAATATAAGGATTATCTAATTCTACAACACCTGAATCATTTTTATTAATAAAATAAGGAGATAAATAACCTCTATCAAATTGCATCCCTTCTACAACATCTAATTCATCCTGTAAACCAGTACCTTCTTCAACAGTTATAACACCTTCTTTTCCTACTTTTTCCATAGCTTTAGCAATTAAAGCTCCAACTGTTTCATCAGCATTAGCTGAAATAGTACCGACCTGAGCAATAGATTTAGAATCTAAACAAGGTACAGATATTTTTTTTAACTCTATAACAGCAGAATTAACAGCTTTATCTATACCTCTCTTTAAATCCATAGGATTCATACCAGCAGCAACAGCTTTCAATCCCTCATTTACTATAGATTGAGCTAATACTGTAGCAGTAGTAGTTCCATCACCAGCTACATCATTAGCTTTAGAAGCTACTTCCTTAACCATTTGAGAACCCATATTTTCAAATTTATCTTCTAACTCTATTTCTCTTGCAACTGATACTCCATCTTTAGTAATAGATGGTGCACCAAATGATTTATCTAAAACTACATTACGACCCTTAGGCCCTAAAGTTACTCTTACTGCATCCGCTAAAATATTCACTCCACGTAAAATTTTTGCTCTCGCATCATTACCAAATTTTACATCTTTAGATGTCATAAATATTCCCTAAATTTTTAAAATTTAAAATATTAATCAATAATAGCTAATACATCATTTTCAGACATAATTAAAACTTCTTTATTATCAATTTTTTCAGATTTTATTCCATAACCATCATTAAAAATTATTATATCACCTACTTTAATATCAAGTTTTTTAATATTACCATTATCAAGTATACGACCTTTTCCAACTGCTATTACTTTACCTCTATTTGATTTACCAGCAGCTGATCCAGTAAGTACTATACCACCAGACGATTTAGATTCAATATTTTTACGTTTTACTATAATACGATCATGTAATGGACGAATTTTCATTAAAACTCCTATAATTTTAAATTTTTATTAAAATATTAAAATGTTATATAAATTATTAATATATAATAAATCTACAATTATTCATTAATATGGGGGTTAAAAAAAAAACTTTCAAGTTTTATAAAATAATATATTAACATAATAAAAAATAAAAAATTTTATCTTGTATTAAAATAATATATAATATAAAATTATATTATTATTATAATAATAAAAATAAATATTTTAAAAAAAATAAAATAAATTATTAACATAATTATTTTTTTAAAAAAAAACATAAAAATATAAAAATATAAAAATATAAAAATATATAAAATATAAATAATGTTATAAAGCCCAGATAGCTCAGTCGGTAGAGCAGAGGACTGAAAATCCTCGTGTCGGTGGTTCAATTCCGCCTCTGGGCAAAAAAAATACAAATAAAAATATAAATAAAAATATAAAACAATAATTTAAAAAAAAAGAAGAAAAATAAAAAAATATATTTTTTTTATTTTAAAATGTTATTAAAAATTATTTCATATTTATAATAATAAAATTTTTATATTTTTTATTTAAGTATAAAAAAATCTGTTAATAAACTAAATTTTTTATTTTATAAAAATTTACTGTAGATTTTATCAAAAAAATTATTAAAAAAAATATAAAAATTTATATAAATATTTTAATTATATAACTATTATAATTTAAATTTAAAATATATTAAAAATTAAATAATTAGTTTTAATATTAAAAAAAATATAATCTTTTTAAATAAATATTTAAATATAATAAAAAATAAAATTTTTTAATTACTACTACTTATTTAATAATAATAATTTTATTTTATATTTATTTCTAGATATAAATTATAAATTTAATAAAAAATTAAATATTTTTTTTATTTAAAAATAAATTATATTTTTCTTTTAAAATTGATATTTTATTTTCATCAGGATTAATATAAATATTATTTTTAATACCATCAATTATAATATAATCATTATTACGAACTAATTTAGTAATATTATTAACATTAATAACATTGATTAAATTTAATAATTTTGAAATTATAAAAATATAAGAAAGTTTATTATTTAATTCTATAATATAACCAGCTATTTTTTTTGAATTAAATTTAACAATTTGAGAAAGAAATATATTTTTACTAATAATTATAATATTATCTTTTATATGTTTTAATGAATTTAAATTTATAAATTTTATATTATATAAATTATATATTAATTTTTCTTTTATATCTAATAAACTATTAATTTTTTCTTTAATATGAAATTTTTTTACTTTTTTTATATTATTTATATATTTATTTATAATAAAATCTATAGAAGCATCAGAATAAATTTTTTTATTTTTAATTAAATTTACTATTTTTTCTTTTAAAATATTATTTTTAAAAATTATTATATATTCTTTAAATAAAATTTTTTTATTTTTATTAGAAAAAAAAGACATTATTTTATTAAATTGATTAATAGTTTTTTTATATATTTTTAAGAAACGGTTTATTTCATTATTAATATTTTTTTTATTAATATTATTTTTATTAATATCAATTTTTTTATTTTTCAATAAAAAAACTTTACCAAAAGCATAATTTTTTATTGATACTATATTATTTTTAATTATTATCATTATAAATTTTACCTTATAAATTAAATATTATAAACATAATAATTATAATTAATAACTTAAAAAATTATGCAAAAATTTTTAATATTTTATATTTATTTTATTTTTTTTATAATATAGTAATTTTAATATTTATATTTTTAATAAATTTTTAATATTTATCATTTTATTATTAAATTTTATTTTTTTAAAATTAAATCTTTAATTTATTTTATAAATCTTTTATATTAAATATAATATAAAAATTATTTTGACAAACTTATTTTTATATTTTTTAATATTTTTAAAAGAAATTATTATAAATATTATAAAAATATAATATTTAAATATTTTAATAATAATTATTTAATAATTTATTAATTAAAATTTTATAATACATTAATTATAAAAATAGACATAATTAAAATAATAAAAAATTATATTTTCAATAAATTAATTTTATTTAAAATATTATTTAATAATTTAAAATTTACTAAAAAGTTTTTTAATTTAAAATTTATTTTTAAATTAGTTTTTAAAGATATTAAATTATTCCAAATATTAATATTATTATAATTATTTTTTAAATTTTTTATTATATTTAAATAATTTTTAATTTTTAATTCTTTAATTTTATTTAAATTATTATATATATTATTAATATTACCTATATTATTTAATAATAAAGAGGCTGTTTTTATTCCTATTCCTTTTATACCTGGTATATTATCACTTTTATCTCCACATAATATTAACATATCCTTAAATAAGTTAGGATATATTCCATATTTTTGAAATACTTTTTTTTTATTAAATATATTTTTTTTTGTAATTAACATATATATATTTTTATTTATTAATTGTAATAAATCTTTATCATAAGATAAAATATATATTTTATATTCTTTTTTATTTAAAAAATTTTTTATTAATGTTCCAATTACATCATCCCCCTCAACATAAGGTATAGTATAATAATTTATACCTCAATTATTTAATTTTTTTCTTATTAAATATATATATCTTAATAAATGTAAAGAAATTGATTTACGATTTCTTTTATAGTTACTATAAATTTTATTTCTAAAATTTTTTCTATTATAGTCAAAAATAAATATTATATATTGTGGTTTTAAAAAATAATATTTATTTAAAATCATTTTTCAAAAGACTTTAAATGATTTTTTTAAGTTAATATTTTTTTTTTTATAATTTATTGTATAAAAAGATTTATATATATATATATTACAATCTACTATAAAAATTTTTTTTTTATAATTTTCATATTTCTTTAAATTTAAGTTAATTATTTTTTCTTTAATATTAAAAGTTTTACAATTTATGAATTATAATATATTTTTTTTATTAAATCAATTAAATTTATTAATTTTATTTTAAAAAATTTTAATTTACTATTTAAAATATTTAAATTTTATAATATAATAATTTAAATTTCTTTAATTATTAAAAGGTTAATATGTTTTTTGATATAATTGTGGTTGGAGGAGGGCATGCTGGAATAGAAGCTAGTTATATATCTTCTAAAATGGTTAAAAAAGTTTTATTAATTACTTATAATATTAATAATATTGGAGAAATGTCATGTAATCCTTCTATAGGAGGATTAGGTAAAAGTCATTTAGTAAAAGAAATTGATGCACTTGGTGGGTTAATGGCAAAATTAGCAGATTTATCTGCTATACAATATAGAACTTTAAATTTAAGTAAAGGTGAAGCTGTAAGATCAACTAGAGTTCAAATAGATAAAAAAATATATAATTACAATTCTTTAAATATAATAAGAAATATTAAAAATATTACAATTTATCAAGATGAAGTTATAAGTTTAATTATTAAAAATAATTCTATTAAAGGAGTTATAACATTAAAAAGAAAAATATATAGTAATATTGTTATAATTTCTACTGGAACTTTTTTAAATTCTAAAATTTTTATAGGTAATATAATTAAAAAAGGTGGGAGAATTAATGATCATTCTTCTTTAAAATTAGCAAAATTTTTAAGTAAATATTCTTTTAGAATTAATTATTTAAAAACAGGTACTCCACCAAGAATACTTGAAAAATCTATAAATTATAAGTATTTAGAGAAACAAAAAAGTGATAAAATAAATTATTTTTCTTTTTTTAGTAAACTTAAAAAAATTAATAATTTACCCCAAATTGAATGTTATATAACAAATACTAATAAATTAACTCATAAAATAATTAAAGATAATATAAAATATAGCCCTTTATATAATGGTAAAATAACTGGTATAGGTCCTAGATATTGTCCTTCTATAGAAGATAAAATAATTAATTTTTCAGATAAAAATAGTCATAATATATTCTTAGAAAAAGAAGGTTTATTTAGTGATATTATATATCCTAATGGAATATCTACAAGTTTACCAATTGATATACAAAATAAGTTTGTAAATACTATAAAAGGGTTAGAAAATTCAAAAATTATTAAACCAGGATATGCTGTTGAATATATGTTTTTAAATCCAAAAGATTTAAAACTAACATTAGAAAGTAAAATAATAAATAATTTATTTTTTGCTGGACAAATAAATGGTACAACTGGATATGAAGAAGCTGCATCTCAAGGATTAATAGCCGGTATAAATGCAGGATTAAAAATTAATAATAAATCTAGTTTTATACTTAATAGATTAAATTCATATATAGGTGTAATGATAGATGATTTATGTAATAAAGGAATAGATGAACCTTATAGAATGTTTACTTCTAGATCGGAATATAGATTATTCTTAAGAGAAGATAATGCTGATTATAGGTTAACAAAATATGGATATAAATTAAATTTAATTAATAAAGATGAATGAACATATTTTTTAAATAAAATTAATATTATTAATAATAATTATAAATATTTTAAAAATAAAAGTATATTTATAAAAAAAAAATATAAAAATACTATAAATAAATATTATTTAAATGAATATTTAAATAAGAAAATTAGTATAAAATCTTTAATATGTAATTATTCATTATCTTTATATAAAATAATAATTAATTTTAATATTAAAAATATTAATAAAAAATTTTTAAAGGAAACTGAAATACTTATAAAATATAATGGTTATTTAAATAAGCAAAAATCAGAAATATTAAAATTAAATTTTTATAAAAATATAATTTTACCTAAAAATATAAATTATAATTTAATTCCAAATATTTCTAAAGAAATAAAACAAAAATTAAATAAATATAAATTTAAATTTATATATTTAAGTGATATATATAATATATCAGGAATTACACCTGTTTCAATTATATCTATTTTAATATATATTAAAAAAAATAAATTAATTAATTAATATTATTTTATTAATAATATATTTTAAATAAAATATAAAAATTTTTAAAATATTTTTTAAAAAAAATAATTTATATATATATTAATTTTATTTAATAGATATTATATTTATATTGAAAAAATTATTTTTTTTAAAAATAAATATTTTTTAAAATATATAAATTTTTATGATATATTTATATATAAAAAGTTAATAGTTTTATATTATTTAAAAAAAATGGGGTTATAGCTCAAATGGTAGAGCATCTGTTTTGCAATCAGAAGGTTAGCGGTTCAATTCCGCTTAACTCCATTTTGCCGGCTTAGCTTAGTAGGTAGAGCAACTGACTTGTAATCAGTAGGTCACCAGTTCAATTCCGGTAGCCGGCATAAAAAGGTGGGATTTCCGAGTGGTTAAAGGAGGCAGACTGTAAATCTGTTGTTATTAATAACTTCGAAGGTTCAAATCCTTCTCCCACCAATTTTAAATTATTTGCGAGTATTGTATAATGGTTATTATTTTAGCCTTCCAAGCTAAAGATACGGGTTCAAATCCCGTTACTCGCTTATTTTTATTTATAAGATATATAAATATTTTTTTTAATTAAAATAGGTTTTTTATATTTATATTTTTTATATATTTTTAAAAATATATTTTTTTTAAAATAAAAAATTTTATTTAATTTAATTATTTTGAATAAATATTTATTCTTTATTAAAATATTTTTATTGAATAAATTTAAATTTAATATAATTAATTTATTTATTTTTATTTTTTTATTTTTTTTAAGTTTTCTTAATATAGATATAATTTTTTTAAATATATTGAATATATTTTTATATTTTTTAAAATCATTTAATTTAAATTTTAAATTAGGAAATTTTTTTTCTAAAATAGAATTTATGTAATTTTTTTTCCATATATATTCTGTAATAAATGGTGTTATTAAGTGAGATATTTTTAAAAAATTTTTAATTATATATATTATAAATAATTTACTATTTTTATTTATTATATTTATTTTTATTGATTCTATATATCAATTACAAAAATAATTTTTTAAAAATTTAAAAATATTTTTACATAATAAATTAAATTTAAATAAAATTATATTTTTTTTAAAATTTAATATTAATTTATTAAATTTATATAAAATTCATTTTTCTATTAAAAATAATTTACTAATATTTATTTTTTTATTATGTAAAGAATTTTTATTTATTTTTAATATTTCAAATATAAATTTACATACATTTCATAATTTATTACAATAATTATAAGCAAAAATTATTTCATTTTTATTAAAGTTTATTTTTAATTTTGAATTATATATAGATGTTAAATAAAATCTTATTGTATCAATTTTATTAGGTTTAATTCCATTGGGAAAAAATTTTTTAGTATTTTTTTTTATTTTATTAATTTCATTATTATTAATTAAATTTTTTATTCTTTTTTTTAATAATTTCTTAAGAGATATTCCATTTATTAAGTCCGATATTTCTATTACATTACCTAATGATTTAGACATTTTTTTACCATTTTCATCTCTTAATAATCCAGTAATAAAAATTTTTTTAAATGGTATTTGAGGTTTATTATTTTTTTTTATTAAAAATAATGTCATCATAATCATACGACAAATTCAAAAATAAATTATATCAAAACCACTTACTATTAAATTTAAAGGATGAAAATTTTTCAATTTATTTTTTTTATTAGGTCATCCTAATGAAGTAAAACTTCATAAAGAAGATGAAAATCAAGTATCTAATATATTTTTATCTTGTTTTAACTTTTTATTTTTTATATTAGGATATTTTTTTTTTATATATTTTATATTATAACCTACATATTCATTTTTTTCTTTATCATATCAAATTGGTATTTTATGTCCTCAATATATTTGTCTTGATATACATCAATCTTTTATATTTTTTATTCAATAAAAAAATAGTTTTCTATATTTTTTTGGAAATATTAATATTTTTTTATTTTTTATATTTTTTAATATTTTTTTAGATAATAAATTAATTTTTATATATCATTGATTTGTTAACATAGGTAAACTAACAGAATTAGTTTTATTACTATATTTTATCTTTTTATATTTATATTTTATATTTTTAATTAATCTTTTTTTTTTTAGAAAGTTAATTATTTTTTTTCTTACTATTAAATAATTTAAATTTTTAATTCATTTTAAATTTTTAAATTTTAATATTTTTTCTTTATTTTTTTTGTAATTATATAATTTTATATTATTATTAATATTTCCATTAGTATTAAATATATTTATTAAATTTAATTTATGTTTTATTACAAATTTAAGATCTTTATTATAATAATTTGGTATTATTTTAATATTTCTATTAATATTTTTATTTTTTATTATTTTTATTAATTTTTTAGTTATTGGGTTTATTAAGAATTTATTATTACTATTAGAAATTATTGCTGTTATAGATAATATTTTTTCTGGTTTAGTAGTTTTTACTATAATGTATTTATTTTTTTTAAATATTTTAAATTTTATAAAATAATTTTTTACTTTTTTTTTTTTAATATTAATTTCTAAATTAGATAATGAACATTTTATATTTTTATCTCAATTAACTATTCTTTTTTTTTTATATATTAAATTTTTATTATATAATTTTATAAAAGCTTTTTTAACTGCATATTTGAAATTTTTATTTAAAGAAAAATGTGTTTTTTTTCAATATATTGAACTTCCTATTAATTTAGTTTGTTTATTAATTTTATTTTCATATTTTTTTTTTCATTTTCAAATTTCTTTTATTATTTTTTTTTTTGATAATTTTATTTTTTTTTTTTTAAGATAGTTTTCTACTAAAATTTGTGTTGATATACCTGCATGATCTGTTCCCATTATTCATAAAATATTTTTACCCTTCATTTTATTATATCTTACTATTATATCTATAATAGTTTGTTGAAATGCATGTCCTATATGTAAATTTCCGGTAATATTAGGAGGAGGCATAATTATAGAAAAATTATTTTTATTGTTATTGTTAATATTAGGATTAAAAAAATTATTATTTTTTCAATAATTATATATTTTTTTTTCTTTATTAAATAAATTGTATTTTTTACACATTTTATGTATTTTATATTTAAAAATTTTTATTATAAATTATATTATTATTAAATTTATTATTTTTTATTAATTATATTATTTTATATGTATATATTATATATATTATTTTTATTTATTTAATATTTTATATTTATATATATATTTATTTTTTAATTTAAATATTATATTATTTTATATAAAAAAATTAAATATTTTAATTATATTTAATAATATTTTATTTTAATTATTTTAAATAATTTTAATATTTTTTATTATTATAATTATTATTATTTATTTGTATTATTTTATATATATATAATTATATAAAATTATTATTAATATATTTATTTAAATATATATTTTAATATTATATAATTATTATTTTTTAATAATTTTAAAATTAAAAATTATAAAAATTATATGGTAAATATTAAAAATATTTTTTTTTTAGGTAGTAATATAGTTTATTTAAATGAACCTTATAAAATAGAATTTTTAAGTTTTATTAAACCTGGTAAGGGAAATTCTTTTATAAGAACAAAAATTAGAAATTTAATTAGTAATAGATTAATTAAAAAAAATTTTAAATTATTTAATAATATAAAAAAAGCTAATATATTTATAGATAAATATAATTTTATTTATAAGTTTAAAAATAATTGGTATTTTATTAATATTAATAACTATAAACAAATTATTTTAGATGAAAAAATAATTTTAAAATATAAATATTGAATATATATTAATAATATATATAATATTATTTTTTGAAACAATTTACCTATAGATATAAATATTCCAAAATATGTTAATATTAAAGTTAATTATATATTAAATAAAAAAAATAAAAAAAATAATATAGCTATTTTAAATACAGGATTAAAATTAAAAATACCACAATTTATAAATTGTGGTGATTTAATTAAAATTAATACTAAATTAAAATGTTATATTTCTCGTAATAAATAATTTTTTTTATTTTTTATATATAATTGATATTATTAATTTCTGGAAAATTATTTTTTAGATTATTTAATATTAAATTTATAAATGTATTTTTTTTAAAGTTACATATATTACAATTACCTTTAAATTTTAATACGATATTATTATTTTTATCTATACTTATAAATTTTAATGATCCATTATGTTTATTTAATATTTTATTTATTTTTTTTTTTATAAATTTTTTTATTTGTTTAATAAATATTTTATTTTTCATATATTTAATTATTAAATATTATTTTTCAGGGGTATAAGGATTTGAACCCTAACTTATGATTTTGGAGACCATCGTTCTACCAGATTAAACTATACCCCTATAATTAGGTCTAAGAGGATTTGAACCACTGACCTCACCCTTATCAGGGGTGTGCTCTTACCACTGAGCTATAGACCTTTATTATATAATAAATAATATAAATTATTTTTATAATAAACTATATTATATAATATAAAATTAATTTATATATATCAATAAATATATTAAATATTATTAAAAAATTATTTATTTAAGATTTTATTTTATATATATGTAAAAAATCTTTTATTTAGTGAGGCAATAAAAATGAATGAAAATATTTTTAGTAAAATTGTTAATAATAAAATAAAATCAAAAATAGTATACAGAGATAAATATGTTACAGCTTTTAATGATATTAACCCAAAATGTCCTGTTCATATTATTATAGTACCTAATATATATATTAAAAACTTAAATTATATTAATAAATCTAATATTTTGTTATTAGGAAAAATGTTATTTATAGCTTCTAAATTAGCTAAAAAAAATAATATAGATAAAAGTGGATATAGAATTATAATTAACTGTAATAAAAATTCTGGGCAAGAAATTAATTATTTACATTTACATATTCTAGGTGGATGTTATTTAGGTAAAATTATTAATTTAAAGTAATAATATATTTGATATTATTTAATTTTTATATGAAAACACAAAAATATTATTTATTTACTAAAAGAAATATAGTTAATAATAGTAATAAAAGTAAAATATATAATTTAATGATTAAGGGGGGGTTAATTAGAAAATTATCTTCTGGTATATATATATGATTACCTAATGGGTTAAAGGTTATTAATAATATTAATAAAATTATAAGAAAATATATGAATAAATTGGATGGTATAGAAATATATATTCCTATATTACAAAATTCTAATTTTATTAAAAAAAGTAATAGATATAATCTATATGGTAAGGAATTATTTAAATTATATAATAGATATAATAAATTATTTATTTTATCTCCTACTAATGAAGAAATAATTACTAATATAATATGTAATGAAATAAAAGATAGTTTTTATCCAAAATTTTATTATCAAATACAGAGTAAATTTAGAGATGAAATTAGACCTAGATATAATATTTTAAGATCTATAGAATTTATTATGAAGGAAGGTTATTCTTTTCATAATTGTATAAAATCTTTGGATAAATTTTATGAAGATATGTTATTAGTATATAAAAATATTTTTTATGATATAGGTATAGATTTTTTTTATAAAGAAGCAAAATGTGGTAATATAGGTGGTATATTATCACATGAATTTCATATTAATTCTTTTTATGGTGATAGTAAAATATATTATTATAAATATATTAATAATATTTTTAATTGTAGTTTATATTTTAAAAATAAAAATAAAATAAATAATTTCAGAAAAATTAAATTATTTAATATTTCTAAATATTTATTAAAAAATAAAATTAAGAATATAATAAATATTAATTTTTTTGTTAAAACTATATTAATTAAAATATATACAAGTAAATATAATTCTTTAGTATTTGTTTTAATTCCTTATAAAAAAAAAATAGATATTAATAAATTATATAAAATTTTTCCTTTTATTATTAATATAAAAATTTTAAAAGAAAATTATATAAATAAAAAATTTAATTTAAAAAGTATTTTTATATGTCCTTTTGGTTATTTTTATCAAATTATAGCTGATTATTCTATAATGAATTGAAAAAATTTTATATTTGGTTCCAATATAAAAAATAGTATTTATTATAATGTAAATTTTTTTATAAATGTAAATGTTAGTGGTTTTTTTGATATATGTAAAAATATTTCTTTTTATATAAAAGATAAAAAACATATTAATAAAAAAGAAAAATATAATACTATAGAAATAGCTCATATTTTTAAATTAATGGATTATTATCCTAATATTTTTATAAATAAAAATATTTTTTTAAATAAAAAAATATATATGGGTTGTTATGGAATTGGAATTACTAGATTAATTTTTTCTATTATAGAAAAATATAATAATAATAATAGTATTATTTTACCATTATCTATATCTCATTTTAAAATAGGTTTAATACCTATTAATATGTATAATAATACTAATGTATATAATATATCATTTAAAATTTATAATTTTTTATTATTAAATAAAATTGATGTTTTATTCGATAATAGAAAATTATATATAGGTAATATGTTAACTGATTTTGATTTTATAGGTATACCTAATATTTTAATTATTAGTGATAGAATGTTATCTTTAAATTTATTGGAATTTAGGGATAGATTAAATAATAATATTAAATATATTAGTGTTTATGATATATTTAATTTTTTATTAAAAAAATATAAATAAATTATTTTTTTAAAATTATATTTCAATAATTATTATTTTTTGGTTTTGCGTTATTTGTTTTGAATATATTTGGGCATATTATAGGTTTTTTGTTATAAAAAATAATTGGAATATTATTTCTTTCTCAAGGATATATTTTATATTTTTGTCATATTTTTTTTATTTTTATTTTTTTATTTAATATATTTATATATCCTTTATAATTAAATTTTATATATATAATTTCATTTTTTTTAGGTTTTCTTATTAAATTTTCTTTATTATTTTTATCATATTTTATATATAAATATCCAATATTGTTTGGTAATTTTATTTTTTTTTTAGTATTTTTCCATATTATTGTATTGTTTTTTATTTTTATTTTTTTTTTTATAAATAATAAATTTTTATATTTATAAATAATAAATTTTTTAAACACTAATTGAAAATAATTATCTTTTTGTTTTTTAAATATTTTATATCATAGTATATTTATATTTTTATAAGATAGCATTTCTTTTTTATTTAATTTTATTCATTTTCTTAATATTAAAATTCATTCTTCTTTTTTTCATTTATTTAAATATTTTATATTTAATAAATTTTTTTTAATTAATATTTTTTTAATTTTTTTTTTTATATAATATTCTAATAAAAGTAATTGTTTTAAACATATTTTTGAAGTTCTAATTATACATTTTAAAAATGAAGGTCATCTTTTTATTATTTTAGGTAATATTTTTATTCTAATAAAATTTCTATCAAATTTAATATTTTTATTACTTTCATCATTAATTCAAGTTAGATTATTAATTTTAGCATAGTTTATTATTGTTTTTTTATTTATATTTAAAAATGGTCTTATAATAATTTTTTTTTTTATAATTTGTTTTTTTTTTATTCCTGATAAACCATTTAAACCGCTTCCTCTTTTTAATGATAATAATATTGTTTCACATTGATCATTTTTATGATGCGCAGTTATTAAGATTTCTTTATTTTTTAAATTTTTTAATAAAATTTTATATCTTTTTTTTCTACATTTATTTTCTATATTACTTTTATTTTTAATAAATATATTTTTTATTATTAATTTTATTTTTCATTTTTTACAATTGTTAATACAATTTTTTTTTCATTTATTAGTATTTTTAGATAAGTTATGATTTATATATATTGCTCTTATATATTTTTTTTTTATATTTTTATTTTTTATTAAACTATGTAATAATGTAGTTGAATCTATACCCCCACTAAATGCTATTAAAAATTTTTTATATTTCTTAGATAAAATATTTATTTTTTTTTTTATTTTATTTATATTCATATTTAATTTTTATTTTTTTAATAATTAAAATTAATATTTTATTTTAATAAATTATAAATTATAATATAATAGTAATAAATATATGGGTCGTTAGCTCAGTGGTAGAGCAATTGACTTTTAATCAATTGGTCACAGGTTCAAATCCTGTACGACTCATTTAAATTAATAAATAAAATCTATATGTAATATTTTATTTTTATATGGATGTTTTTGTATATTTTTTATTTTTGATTTTATTATTAAATTATTTAATTTTAAATTAAATATAATTTTTTTATTGTTTTGATTTTTAATTATTTTATTGTACAAATTATTATGATTTATTTTTATTAATATATTTTTTTTGCCTTTACCGTATATTATTCCAGGTATTATATTTTTATTTCTAATTTTTTTGTTGTAATTTGATCCAGTTTTTTTTCTATATTTTATTTTTAAATTTATTTTTTTCATATTTTTATGTTTTTATTATTAATTACTTATTATTACTATTGATTGTGCATATTTTTTTTCATCGGTTATACTTATATTTATTCTAGTAGCTTTTTTTTTTTTAAATATTGATAAAGCTTTATTAAATAATTTTATTTTTGGTTTTCCATATTTATTATGATAAATTTCAAAACTTTTGAAATTTATACCTTTATTAATTCCTGTTCCTAATGCTTTTGATATTGCTTCTTTTGAAGTAAATTTTTTTGCTAAATAATTAATTTTATCTTTTTTTTTTTTGTATTCACTTATTTCTTTTTTAGTTAATATTTTTTTTGAAAATTTATTTTTATTTTTTTTATATATATATTTTATTCTTTTTATTTTTATGATATCTATTCCAATTCCTAATATTGTCATTAATTTTTTATTTTTTTAAATTTGAATTGTTTTTTTATTTTTTTTGAAAGTTTATCTAAAGAGGATTGATTAGGATGATTTTTTTTGAATTCTCATATTAATTGAAATTCAGCTAAATATGTATATATAGGACAACCATTATTATCTTCAATTATAACATGGTATCATGGAAGTTTTTTAAATTTTTTATTTATATTTATTTTTTTATATTTTTTATTTTTAGATAAAGAATATTCTGCATCTATATCTATTATTACTCCTAAAAATCCTAATAATTTATGTCTTACTTGTTGTCCTATGTTAAATTTACTTGATATAATCATTTTGTTTATTATTATAATTTTATAAAAATTTATATTTATAAAATTATTATATTATATTATTATAGATATAAGAAAATAAAATATAAATATATTATAATTTTTAAATAAATAATGTTATATTTATTTAAAATTATTATTATATTAAATTAATATTTTATTTAAATAATTATTTTTTAATATTTTATTAAATTTTAAATTATATATATAATAAATGGTATTATTAAATTTGTTTTATTTATGTTTTTAATTAAATGTAGTAAAATATATCTTATTATTATTTTTATAAATAGAGGTTTTATTATGGATATTAAAATTATAGATATTAATGATGATTTATTTAATAGTGAAGTTTTATTAAATAAAAAATTTGTATTAGTTATTTTTTGATCTAAATTTTGTGGACCATGTAAATTATTAATGTCTTTATTAGAAGATATTTATAAGAATTATATTAATAAAATTAAATTTGTTAAATTAGATGTAAATAAATCTGATTTTATAGTTAAAAAATATAATATTATAAATGTTCCTACAATTATGTTATTTAATAAAGGTGTTTTATTATCAACTAAAATAGGTTTTATAGATAAAAAAAAAATAAATAGTTTTTTAAATTCGTATATTTAAATTTTTATATTTTTTTTGTTTTATCCTCAATTAGTAATTAATTTGTTATTATTTATTATGAATCTTACACGATTAAAAAATATGTCAGTTTCTGAATTAGTTATTCTTGGTAAGAAAAATGGATTAGAAAATTTAGCTAGAATGCGTAAACAAGATATTATTTTTTCTATATTAAAACATCGTTGTAAAGGGGGAGAAGATATTTTTGGTAATGGTGTTTTAGAAATTTTACAAGATGGTTTTGGTTTTTTAAGATCTTCTGATAGTTCTTATTTAGCTGGTCCTGATGATATTTATGTTTCACCTAGTCAAATACGTAGATTTAATTTAAGAACTGGAGATACTATATCAGGTAAAATACGTCCTCCTAAAGAAACAGAACGTTATTTTGCTTTATTAAAAATTAATACTGTTAATTATGGTAAACCTGATAATGTTAAAAATAAGATTTTATTTGAAAATTTAACTCCTTTACATACTAATTGTCGTTTATATATGGAAACTGGTAATGGTTCTAAAGAAGATATTACTTCTCGTGTATTAGATTTAGCTTCTCCTATAGGAAGAGGTCAAAGAGGATTGATTGTTGCTCCACCTAAAGCTGGTAAAACTATTTTATTACAAAATATTGCTAAAAGTATTAGTTATAATTATCCAGATTGTGTTTTAATTGTTTTGTTAATTGATGAGAGACCTGAAGAAGTAACTGAAATGTATAGGTTAGTTAAAGGTGAAGTAATTGCTTCTACTTTTGATGAACCTGCTTTAAGACATATACAAGTATCTGAAATGGTTATTGAAAAAGCGAAAAGATTAGTTGAACATAAAAAAGATGTTATTATATTGTTAGATTCTATAACTAGATTAGCAAGAGCATATAATACTGTTGTTCCATCTTCAGGAAAAGTATTGACAGGGGGAATAGATTCAAATGCTTTACATAGACCTAAGAGATTTTTTGGTGCTGCTAGAAATGTTGAAGAAGGTGGAAGTTTAACAATAATAGCTACTGCTTTAATTGATACTGGTTCTAAAATGGATGAAGTAATATATGAAGAATTTAAAGGTACTGGTAATATGGAATTACATTTGTCAAGGAAAATAGCAGAGAAAAGAGTATTTCCAGCTATTGATTATAATAGATCTGGAACACGTAAGGAAGAATTATTAACTTCTTTAAATGAATTACAAAAAATTTGAATTTTAAGAAGAATTATTCAACCAATGAGTGAAATTGATGCTATGGAATTTTTAATTAAAAAATTATCTATGACAAAAACAAATAATGAATTTTTTGATATGATGAAAAGATATTAAATTTTTGTTTTTTAAATTATTATATTATATAATTAATCAATTGGTGGTTATAGCTCAGTTGGTAGAGCTCTAGATTGTGGTTCTAGATGTCATGGGTTCAAATCCCATTAACCACCTTAATTTATCGGTGAGTAGCGCAGTTTGGTAGCGCAACTGGTTTGGGACTAGTGGGTCGGAGGTTCAAATCCTCTCTCGCCGATTTTTATTCTTATATTTTATGAAAAATATTTTAGTTACTTGCGCTTTTCCTTATGCTAACGGTCCTATACATATAGGACATATTTTAGAACATATACAAGCTGATATATGAGTTAGATATCAGAGATTATTGGGTAATAATGTTTATTTTATATGTGCAGATGATTCTCATGGTACTTCTATTATAATTAAAGCTAATGAATTAAATTTATCTCCTAAGATTATGATAAATAATATTTTAGATGAACATAAATTACAATTTAAAAAATTTAATATATTACATGATTTTTATTATACTACTCATAATAAAATAAATTATTTTTATTGTTTATTATTATTAAATAATTTAAATATTAAAAATTTATTGTATAAAAAAAATGTTTATCAGTTTTATGATTTAAATAAAAATATTTTTTTACCTGATAGATTTTTAAAAGGACAATGTCCTAATTGTAAAAATTGTAATCAATATGGTGATTTGTGTGAAAATTGTAATCAAATATATAATTCTTGTGATTTAATTAATCCTATTTCTTTATTATCTAATACTACTCCGATATTAAAAAAAACTGATCATTTATTTATAAAAATAAATAAATATAAAAAAATATTATTTAATTGAATTTTAGTGTCTAGTTTTCAGAATGAAATAAAAAATCAATTATTATTTTGATTAGATAATAATTTAATTGATTGAAATATTTCAAGAGATTATCCTTATTTTGGTTTTAAAATACCTAATAAATATATTTTAAATAAGTGATTTTATGTATGATTTGATGCAATTTTAGGTTATATTAGTGTTTTTAAAAAATATTGTTATTTAAATAATTATTTTAATTTTTATGATTTTTGAAAAATTGATAGTGATTATGAAATTTATCATTTTATAGGAAAAGATGTTTTATATTTTCATGGTTTATTATGACCTATAATGTTAGATGTATTAAATTTTAGAAAACCTACTAATATTATAATTCATGGACATATTAAAATTAATGGTTTTAAAATGTCAAAATCTAAAAATAATTTTATTAGTATAGATAAATGATTAAATTATTTTGATTCTGATAGTTTAAGATATTATTTTGCTAGTAAATTATCTTATAAAATTAATGATATTAATTTATGTATAAATGATTTTATAAAATCCATTAATTGTAATTTTGTAAGTAATTTTATTAATATTCCTTCTAGAATATATCCTTTTATAAATAAATATTATAATAATAATTTATCTAATGAATTATTGGATTGTAATTTTTATAATTTTTTTATTAGTAAATATGATTTAATAAATAGTTATTTTTTAAATTTTAATTATTATAAAGTTATTTTAGAAATTAATAAATTAATTAGTTTAATTAATAAATATATTAATGATTATAAGCCTTGAATAATATGTAAAAATATAAAAAAAAAATATGAATTACATAAATTTTGTACTACAGTAATAAATGTTTTTGCTATTGTTTCTATTTATTTAAGTCCTATTATTCCTGATATTTTTAATAAAATACAAAAATTTTTAAATATTAAATTATATTGAAGAAAAATTAAAATTCCTATTTTAAATCATAAAATAAATAAATATAAGAAATTATATAAACGTATAGATAAAAATTTTATAAATAAATTTTATAATGGAGATATATATGTGTAATTTAATTATTCAAGATATAATTGATAAAATAGGTAATAGATTTGATCTTGTTTTAATTGCTTCATTTCGTGCTAGACAAATACAAATTTTTTCAAAAAATGATTATTTAAAAGAATTAAAAAAAGATAAATGTACAATTTTAGCATTAAAAGAAATACAAAATAATTTAATAGATCGTAATATATTAAATGTTATTTTTAAAAAAAAAATTAATAATTTTTAATTTTATTTAAAATGAAAATTTATCTTGTTGGTGGAGCAGTACGTGATAAGTTATTAAATTTAAATATAAGAGATAAAGATTGAGTTATAGTTGGATCTTCTTATAAAGAAATGTTAAATCTTGGTTTTATTCCTATTGGTAATGATTTTCCGGTATTTTTACATCCTATTACATATGAAGAATATGCTTTAGCTCGTAAGGAAAAAAAAATAGGTAAAGGTTATAAAGGTTTTTTATGTAATTTTTCTAAGAAAATTAGTTTAAAAGAAGATTTATATAGAAGAGATTTAACTATGAATGCTATAGCTTATAGAAAAGGTATATATTATGATTTTTTTGGTGGAATTAATGATATTAAAAATCGTATTATTAAACATGTTTCACCTTATTTTTCTGATGATCCTTTAAGAGTTTTAAGGGTAATTAAAATTTATTCTTTTTATAGTAAATTAGGTTTTTATATTCATAAAAAAACTTTAAAATTAATTAATAAAATAGTAAATTCTGGAGAACTTTTATATATAAAACCAGAAAGAATTTGATTAGAAACTAAAAAAGTTTTTTCTAAAGGAAATTTATTTATTTATTTTAATTTAATAAATTTATTTAATATAGATAAATTTATTTATCCTGAAATATATAATATTTTTAATAAAAAAAAAACAAAAAAATATTTTAAATTATTATTTAATAATTATAATAATTATAAATTAGGTTTAGAAATTAATTTATTCTGTTTGTTTCTTTTTTTTGGAAATTCAATATTTTCAAAAAAATATTTTTTTTATAAAAATTATACTTTAAGTATAGTTTTAAATTTTTGTAATAGATTAAAATTACCAAAAAAATTTTTTAATATATTTAAATATATGTATTTTTTTTTGTATAAAATTTTTTTTATAAAAAATAAAATTTTATCTATATTATTTTTAAATTTATTAAATATTATTAATGTATGAAGAAATCCTAAAATTTTAAGTTATTTATGCAAATTTATTAAAATTATAAATTTATTATTAAAAAATAAAATTTTATTTTTTTTAGATAAATATATTTATATAATTTATATTATTACTAATAATGTAAAAAATAAATATTTAATTAAATTAGGTTATAAGGGTATTTTTATAAGAAAAAGAATAAGATTTATTAGATATAAAAAAATATATTTTTTTTTAAAGAGTTTATATTTAAAAAAATTAAAATAATTCATTTATTTTTCAATTAGATTTTATTTTTATTAAAAAATTATTTTTTTTTATTTTTTTTGTTATATATTTTATATACCCAGTATATGCTATCATTGCTGCATTGTCTGTACATAATTTTATATTAGGATAAAATGTTTTTATTTTATTTTTTTTTGCTTCTTTATTCATTTTTTTTCTTAATTTAATATTTGCACTAACCCCTCCTACTATACTTATTTTATTTATATTATATTTTTTTGCTGCATTTATAGTTTTTAAAATTAATATATCTGTTATTGTTTCTTCTAAGGAATATGATAAATCATATTTAAATTGTAAATTAACTTGTTTTTTTTTTATAAAATTTATTATATATGTTTTTAAACCTGAAAAACTAAAATTAAAATTATTTTTATTTGATGTAATAGGTTTAGGGAAAATAAATTTATTTTTTTTATATTTTGCAAATTTTGATATTTTATTTCCAGCGGGATATTTTAAATTTATTATATTTCCTATTTTATCAAATGTTTCTCCTGCTGAATCATCTAAACAATTTCCTATAATTTTATAATTGTTAAAATTATATACAATTGTTAATATTGTATGAGCTCCAGATGTTATTAATGATATAAAAGGAAATTTTGGTTTTTTTTTTGATATCATTATTGATAATATATGCCCTTCTATATGATTTATTGGTATACATGGTTTTTTATATAAATATGATAATGTATTTGCTACTGTAGCACCTATTATTAATGAACTTGATAATCCAGGTCCAGCTGTGAAAGCAATTGCTTTAATTTTTTTTATTTTGATTGAAGTTTTTTTAATTATTTTTTTTATTAATTTTATTATTTTTTTAGAATGATTTTTAGAAGCTATATTGGGTACTACTCCTCCATATTTAGAATGTATATTAGATTGACTATATATTTCATTAATTATTATTCCCTTTTTATTATTATATAAACTTATTCCAGTTTCATCACATGATGTTTCTATACCTAATATAATCATTTTTTTTATTTATTAATTATGTTAATATTAAATATTATTTTATAATATAAATATAAAATGTTAAATAATATTTTTTTTGAGAATATAAATTATGCCTAATATTATAATAAAAGATAACGAACCTTTTGATATAGCTTTACGTAGATTTAAAAGATCTTGTGAAAAATCTGGTGTTTTATCTGAAGTTAAAAGAAGAGAATTTTATGAAAAACCTACAATTAAAAGAAAAAAAGCTAAAATTTCAGCTATAAAAAGAAATATGAAAAATAAATTTTTGAGTAATAATAAAAATAGAAGAATAAGATAATTTTATTATTATGAAATATATTTCTCGTAATATTATAGATAGAATATTATCTCATAGTAATATAGTTAAAATAATTTCATTAAGGATAAATTTAAAAAAAGTTGGTAATAAATATATTTCTATCTGTCCTTTTCATTCAGAAAAAAACCCTTCTTTTATAGTTAATGAAAATAAAAATTATTATTATTGTTTTGGATGTAGAACATATGGTAATATAATAAATTTTTTAATGCGTTTTGATAATATAAGTTTTTTAGAAAGTGTAAAAAAAATATCTGATATATGCGGTTTAAATATTAAATTTAATAATTTTATTTATCATAAAAAATTGTTTAATAATAATAATAAAAATTATTATTATAAATTAATGTTTAAATTAGCTAATATTTATCATAATTGTTTATTATTTGATAATAAATCTTATTATATAAGAAAAATTTTATTTAATAGAGGTATTGATATAAAGTTAATAAAATATTTTTCTATTGGCTATTCATCTAATAATATTATAAATGAAATATTAAAATTATTAAATACTTATGAAATAAATTTTTTAATTAAATTAGGATTATTAATTAATAGTAATAATAAAATTTATGATATTTTACATAATAGAATTATATTTCCTATATATAATATATATGATGAAATTGTAGCTTTTGGTGGTCGTATTACAAGTAATAATTGCAAATATAAATATATAAATATAAGAAAAAATTTTTATTTTAATAAAAAATATTGTTTATATGGTTTTAATTTTATAAAAAAGAAAAGTATAAAATTAAAAAAAATATTAATTGTTGAAGGTTATTTTGATGTTATTACTTTAAATAAATATGGTATATATTATGTTGTTAGTTTATTAGGATGTTTTATATGTGATAAACAGATTAATTTTTTATATTATTATACTAATGTAATTATTTTTTGTTATGATGGTGATAAATCTGGTTTATTATCTATTAAAAAAACTTCTTTATTATTATTAAAATATATTAATGAAAATAAAAAATGTTATTTTATTTTTTTACCTTTTAATGAGGATCCTGATTCTTATATTAGAAAATATGGTATTTTAAATTTTAAAATTCAAATTAATAATGCGAAATCTTTATATAAAGTTTTATTTTTTCTTTTATATAATAATAAAAATTATTTATTTAATAATAATAAAATAAATTTAATTAATTATTTTTTATTTTTTATTAAAAAAATTAATTCACCTATAATAAAATTATTATTATATCATAAATTATTTAAAAATATTGGTTTAAATCAAACTAAAATATTTAGTATAATAAAAAATTTTTCTATTATTAATAAAAATAATAATAATAAAAATATATTTCGCTGTTTAATAAGTATATTATTAAAATATACATATTTGTGTAATTTAGTAAATATTAAAAAGTATATATTTAATTTTAAAAATATTTATTTTTTATCTTTATTTTTAAAAATTGTTAATATTTGTTTAAAAAATAATAATATAAATATATTTAATATTATAAGTTTTTTTAATAATTATAGAATTAAATTTTATATAGAATATTTATATATTAATAATTTTATATATATTAAAAAAGATAATGAAAAAAATATTTTTTTAAATATTTTAAATAGATTAAAAATTTTTTTAATTAATAAAAAAATTAAATATTATTATATTAAATCATCTATATTAGGTTGAAGTATTAAAAGAAAGAAAAAAATATGAAATTTAATAAAATTAAGAAATTTTAATTTATAAATATTAATAAATTTATATTATAGAAATAATGATTTATTAAGTTTATTTAATTAAAATAATATTAATTGTTTTATTATTTTAGAAAATATATTATAAATAGTAATTTTTATAATATAGTGTTAAAAGAAAATATAAAATATTAATAAAATATCCTTTAAGGATGTATATGACTGAAATAGGTTTAGTAAATTTATTAACTAGAAAAGATGAAATTAATATAGCTAAATGTATTGAGGAAGGTATTTATAATACTCAGTTTTATTTAGCTAAATTATTTAAGTCTATATATTTTTTTTTATATCAATATTCTTTAGTAAAAAAAGGAAAATTACGTTTATCTGATTTAATAGTAGGTTTTTTTGATTATAAAATAAATAATATATCAATTATAAATAACAATTATAAATTTAATAATAAAAAAAAAAATAATAATAATATATTATATAATAATCCTTTGGAATTTAATATAATTAAAAGAAGATTTAATTATTTACATATTCAATATAATTTATTAAGTAAATTTATAAAAAAATATACTATAAATCATCCTTATACAATATATGAATGAAATAAATTAATAAAATTATTTATGAAATTTAAATTAGTTCCTAAACAACTTGATTTTTTATTAAATAAAATTAAAAATGTAATAAATTTAATTAAAATTAAGGAAGATGAAATATATGATTTATGTATAAATTATTGTTTAATTCCTAAAAAAATATTTTATTATTTTTATAATAATTATGGTACTAATTTAATATGAATATATAAGATAAATAAAAGTAATAAATTATGATTTAATAAATTTAATAAAATAATAAATAAATTAAAAAGTAAGTTAAATAATTTATTAATTATAGAAAAAATTTTTGGTTTAGATATATTAAATATAAAGAAAATAAATAAATATTTAATAAATAGTCAAATTAAGACAAAGTTAGCTAAAAAAAAAATGGTTGAATCTAATTTAAGATTAGTTATTTCTATTGCAAAAAAATATACTAATAGAGGTTTACAATTTTTAGATTTAATACAAGAAGGTAATATTGGTTTGATGAAAGCTGTAGATAAATTTGAATATAAAAGAGGTTATAAATTTTCTACATATGCTACTTGATGAATTCGTCAAGCTATTACTAGATCTATAGCTGATCAAGCACGTACTATTAGAATTCCTGTTCATATGATTGAAACAATAAATAAATTAAATAGAATATCTAGAAAAATTTTACAAGAAATAGGTAGAGAACCTACTCCTGAAGAATTATCAATTCATATGTCTATTTCAGAAGATAAAATTAGAAAAATATTAAAAATAGCTAAAGAACCTATATCTATGGAAACCCCTATTGGAGATGATGAAGATTTACATTTAAGTGATTTTATAGAAGATTCTTCCTTAGAATTACCTTTAGATTCTGCTACTTCTGAGAGTTTAAAATCTGTTACTAGTAATGTTTTATCTAGTCTTACTCCTAGAGAGGCTAAAGTTTTAAAGATGCGTTTTGGTATAGATATGAATAGTGATCATACATTAGAAGAGGTTGGTAAACAATTTGATGTTACTAGAGAAAGAATTAGACAAATAGAATCTAAAGCTTTACGCAAATTACGTCATCCTAGTAGATCTTATTTATTAAAAAGTTTTTTAGATGATTAATATTATTTTTAATTGTAGAGTATAATAATTTTATATGAATATTTTAAATAATATAAGTAAAATAGATATAGAAAAAAAAATGAATTTATGTTTAATAAATTTAAAAAAAAAAATTAGTAAATTTAATATTAATTTTTTAGATACTAATATTATTTCTAATTTAGTAATAGATTATTATGGTAAAAAAACTTTTTTATATAAATTATCAAATATATTTATAGAAAAAAAAAATTGTTTTAGAATTTGTTTGTTTGATAAAAATATTAAAAATATTGTTAAAAAATCTATTTTATCTTTAAAATTAAATTTAAATATTAATGAAGATAAAAATGATATATTAATATATATATCACCTATGACAGGTGAAAAAAGATTATATTTAATTAAATTATTAAAAAAAGAATTTGAATTATCAAAAGTTTCTATAAGAAATGTAAGAAAATATTTTAAAATTAAGTTTAAATCTTTTATAAAAAATAATAAAGATAAAATAAATGAATTTAATTTGTTATTACAAAAATTAACTGATTTATATATAGAAAAATTAAATATTTTATTTAAAAATAAAAAGAAAAGTATATTAAATATATAAATTTTTAAAAATGTTAAAAAAAAATAATGATTTTAGTAGTATTAAACATATTGCTATTATTATGGATGGTAATGGTAGATGAGCAATTAAAAGAGGTTTATCTCGTATTTTAGGACATAAAAAAGGTTTACATTCATTAGTAAAAATTATTAATTTTTCTATTAATAATAAATTAAATATATTAACTTTATATGCATTTAGTACTGAAAATTGATCTAGATCAGAACTAGAAATATCAGAATTAATGAGATTATTTTCTTTAACTATAAAAAAATTAATGTATTTTTTGCATAATAGAAATGTTTGTGTAAATATTATAGGTAATAAAAATAGATTTTATTTTAGTTTAAAAAAAAATATAGAAAATATACAAATTTTAACTAAAAATAATAGTGGATTAAAATTAAATATTGCTATAGATTATGGGGGTAAATGAGATATTGTGAATTGTATAAAAAAAATAATTAAAAAAAATATTGGTTTTAAAAATATTAATGAAAAATTAGTAAAAAAGAATTTATGTTTAGGTAATTTACCTTCAGTAGATTTGTTAATACGTACTGGTGGAGAAAAAAGAATTAGTAATTTTTTATTGTGACAAATTGCATATGCTGAATTTTTTTTTATAAATATTTTATGACCTGATTTTAAATGTATAAATTTTAAAAATATACTTAATAATTTCTTTTTAAGAAATAGAAGATTTGGAAAAATTTAAAATGTTTTTTTTTTATAATTTATTTTTTAAAATAAAAAAAATTTTTATATTTTTTATTTTATTATTATTTTATTATAATTGTTTTGCTGATAGATTTTATAAAATAGATAATATTATTTTAAATATTAAAGATAATAATATTAATTCTTATTATTATAAAAAATTATTAAAAAATAAATTTGGTTATTATATATCTAAAAATAATATTATAGATATTAAATATTTTTTATATAAATTAAATCATTTTAGTAAAATTAAGATTTTTTATTTAAAAAATAATAATGTATTATTTTTATTAAAATATAGATTTATAATTAATAAATTATTTTTTATTGGTAATAAAATATTTAATAATAATAAAATTTTATATTTTTTAAATAAATTTAATATTTCTAATGGTAAGTTTTTAAATAATTATAATATTTTAAAGTTTAAAATTTATTTGATTAATAAATATAAAAAAATAGGTAAGTATAATATTAGTATAAAGTTTTTAAAAATTATTTTAATTAAAAATAAGTTTTTATTAAAATTAATTATAGATGAAGGTAATTTTTTATTAGTTAAGAAAATTAATATTTTTGGTAATATTAATATTAGTAAAAATAAAATTTTTTCTTTAATGAAAATTAAACAATCTAATTTTATATTTAATTTATTATTTAAAAATAATTTTTATTATAATCAATTTATAAAAGATTTAAATAATATAAAATATTATTATTTTAATAATGGTTATTTTGATTTTTTTATAAAAAAAATAAAAATTAAATTTTATAAAAAAAATATATTAAATATTTTTATTAAATTTAATGAAGGTAAAAGGTATAAAATAAATAATATTATATTTAGAAGTGATATTTTATATTTTAATAAAATATTAAATTTAATAAAAGATAAAAAATTTAAAAAAGATATATATTATAAATATAATAATATAAAAAATATTATTTCTAATATAAATATTTTTTTTAAACAAAAAGGTTATGCTAATTTAAATATAAGTATAAAATATAAAAAATATAGGTATAATATAGTATTTTTTATATATATTAATTTCAATAAAAAATTTTATATTAATAAAGTTATATTTAAAGGTAATATAAAAGTAAGTAAAAGTTTTTTAAGAAAAAAAATATTTTTAATAAAAGGACAATTATATAATATTATTTTAATTAAAAAAATAATTTTAGATTTAAAAAATACTAATTTTTTTAATTTTATAAAATATAAAGAAAAATTTATAAATATTTATAAATCGAATAAAATAAATATTATTTATAAAATTTCAGAAAAAAATAATAATAACTTATTTAATATTAATATAGGTTATAATAATAAAAATACTATAAATTATAATATAAAATTATTAAAAAAAAATTTTTTATTTTATAATAATAATTTTTTAATAAAAATTTTAAAAAACAAATTTAATAAATCTATAAATACATTTTTTACTTATCCTATAAATAAATATAATAATATATATGTAAAACATGAATTTTTATTTAATAATTTTATATATGATAATTTTAATAATTATGGTTATTTAAATTCTAGTTATGTTAATAAAAATAGTATTATTTTTTTATTCAATAAAAGTTTTAAATATAATTTATCTTTAAATTATGATAATAATTATATATATAAAATAAAATCTCAATTATTATATATAGAATATTTAAATTCTATAAATAAAAAATATAATTTAAATTCTTTAAATAATAATTTTTATATTAATAATTTATTTTTAGTAAATAATTTTTCTTTTAATAAATTAGATAATAATTTTTTTCCTAATTTTGGGTATTATGTTAATTTACATATTAAATATACTTTATTAAATTTATATAATAATTATTTAAAAATAAATTTTTCTTTTTATAATTATATTCCTTTAAATAAATATAAAAAATGAATATTATTTATTAATAATAATATAGGATATATAAAAAGTTTAAATAATAAAAAAATACCTTTTTATGAATATTTTAATTTTGGAAAAAACAATAATTTTATACGAGGATTTAATTATGAAAATATTAAAAGTAATAAAATATTTATAAATTCTAAAAGTTATAGATGTAAAAATAATAAAAATATATGTTTTTATAATACTATTTTGGAAGGAGATTTTATATTATCAAATAATTTAAATATTATTATTCCAAATAGTTATTTTTTAAATAATTATTTTTCTAAATATATTCGTATTTCTTTTTTTTTAGATAATGGTATTATATTAAATAGTAATTTTATTAATATATTTAAGAATGAAAATATTAATAATAATATTTTAAATATTGATTATTATAAAAATATTTTAAGATCATCTATTGGAATTTATTTTAATGTTATAACTCCTATAGGTCTTTTAAATTTGTCATTTAATTTACCTATTAGTTATAATAATAATAATGAAATAAATTATTTTCAATTTAATATTGGTAATAATATTTAATAAGGTTATATATTATATATGAAAAAATTTTTAAATTATTTTTTTATAATTTTATTGATATTTTTTAATAATTATGTATTTTCTTATCCTAAGATTGTTATATTAAATATTAATAAAGTGATTAAGAATTCTATTGAATATAAAAAATTTATTAAAATTTTAAATTTTAAATTTAATAAAAAGTATTTAGAATTAAATATAAAAATGAATAATTTATTAAATCATAAAAGAAAGATAAATAATATTAAAAATTTATTAAATGAAAAGAAAAATATATATTTAAGTAAAAAAATAAATTTAAAAAAAAAAAATATATTTAATAAGATAAATAATTTAAAATTATTTTTTAATAAAAAAAATATTTATATATATAAAAAAATTTTATTTAAAATAAAAAAAATAATTTATTTTTTAATTAAAAAATATAAATATGATTTAATTATTGATTCTAATATTATTATTTATAATAATTCTAATGTTTTAGATATAACAAATAATGTAATTAAAAAAATTAATTTATAGTAATTATTTATTTTATGTTTTACCCTAAATTTATTCATCTTAATGTTCATAGTGATTATTCTATAAAAGATAGTATATGTAAAATAAGTGGTATTTTAAAAAAAGCATATTATTATAATATGCCTGCTATAGCTTTAACAGATTATTTTAATTTGTCTGGTATTATTAAATTTTATAAAAAGTCTATATTTTATGGTATAAAACCTATATTTGGGGTTGATATAGGTATATATTATAAAGATATTAATAGTATTAATTTTTCAACTTTGTTAATAATTAATAAAGTTGGATATAATAATGTAATGAAATTAATTTCTATTGCTTATAAGAATTATTGTAAGTTAAAAATTTTATGTATTAGTAGCGAGTTATTATGTAAATTTAATGACGGGTTAATATTAATATATTCTATAAATTATTATTCTTATAATGTTAAAAAGTTTTTTTTTTATAATATTGATAATGTTAATAAACATATATTGTTATTTAAAAAATATTTTAATGATAATTTATATTTAAATATATTTAAATTAAATCATGAAAATCAAGATGTATATTTTAAAGATACAATATTATGTTCTAAAAAAAATAAAATTTCTTTGGTTTGTACAAATAAAATATTATTCTTTAATAAAGATGATTTTTATATAAATAAAATTCGTTCTTCTATATATTATAATTGTACTTTAGATAAGGTATTTTCTTTAATAGATTATACAAATCAATATTATTTTAAATCTCAAGATAAAATGTTTAATTTATTTTGTGATATGCAAGATTCTTTATTTAATACTATTAAAATTTCTTATATATGTAATTTTTTAATTAAGAAAAAAAAAATAATATTACCTAATTTTCCTTATAGAGGAAAGTATTCATCTAATAAATATTTAAAAAAAAAAGTTTTTTTAGGTTTAAATAAAAGATTATGTTTTAATAATGTTAAATTAAAAAATAAATATTTATTACGTATAGATAAAGAATTAAATATAATATTTAAATTAAATATTTCTAATTATTTTTTAATAGTTATGGAATTTGTTAGATGATCTAAAGATAATAATATTTATGTTGGACCTGGCAGGGGTTCTGGTTCTGGATCTTTAGTTGCATTTTTATTGTATATAACTGATATTGATCCTATAAAATTTGATTTGATTTTTGAAAGATTTTTAAATATTGAAAAAATTTCTATGCCAGATTTTGATATTGATTTTTGTATGAAAAATCGTGATAAAGTTTTTTCACATTTAGAATCTGTATATGGTTGTGATTCTGTAGCTCAAATTGTAACTTTTAATACAATGACAGCTAAATCTGTATTAAGAGATGTAGGTAGAGTATTAGGATATTCATATCGTTTTGTTGATTATTTAGCTAAATTAATACCTTTAGATATAAATATAACTTTTAAAAAAGCACTTATATTAGAAAATAAACTTAATTCATTATATAATTCTAATAAAGATATTAAATATTTAATTGATATTTCTTCTAAATTGGAAGGTATTATAAAAGGTATAGGTAAACATGCAGGAGGGATAGTTTTATCTCCTATTTCTATAGTAAATTTTTGTGCTACTTATTATGATAAATGTACAGAAAAAATTGTTACTCAACTAGATAAAGAAGATATAAAATATATTGGTTTAATAAAATTTGATTTATTAGGATTAAGAACTTTAACTATTATTAATAATACTATTAATATAATAAATAGTAAAAAATATTTTATAAAAAAATTTGATATTAATAAAATACCATTAGATGATAAATTGAGTTTTAATTTATTACGAAAATCTAAAACTATAGGTGTTTTTCAATTAGAATCTAATGGAATGAGAAAATTAATTAAAAAATTACATCCAGATAATTTTAATGATATAGTTTCATTATTGGCTTTATTTAGACCCGGACCATTGCAATCTGGAATGGTTAATAATTTTATTAATCGTAAAAATGGTAAAGAAACAATATATTATCCTGATAAAAATTGACAACATAAATTATTAGTACCTATATTAAAATATACTTATGGAATAATATTATATCAAGAACAAGTAATGAAAATAGCTCAAGTTTTAGCTAATTATAGTTTAGAAAAAGCTGATGAGTTAAGATTAGCTATGACTAAAAAAGATCATAAAGAAATGAAAGTTCATAAAGAAATATTTCGTAAAGGTGCTATTTCTTTAGGAATAGATGGAGAGTTTTCTTTAAAAATATTTTCTTTAATGAAAAATTTTGCTAGTTATGGGTTTAATAAATCTCATTCAGTATCTTATGCTTTATTAGCATATCAAACTTTATGATTAAAATCTAATTTTACTTCTGAATTTTTAATATCTATAATGAATTCAGATATAAGTAATATAAAAAAGATAATTTTAATTATTAATGAAGCTAAAAAATTAAATATAAAAATAATTTATCCTAATATTAATTTAAGTTCTTATTATTTTTTTATAAATGATAAAAAAGAAATAGTATATGGTTTAGGAGCAATTAAAGGTATAGGAAAAAATTCTATAAAACATATTATAGATATTCGTAATAAATATGGTTTATTTACAAATTATATTGATTTTTGTAAATTAATATATAATAGTAAAATAACTAAGTTAGTTTTAGAAAAATTAATTTTTTCTGGTTCTTTAGATATTTTTAATATTAATAGATCAATATTATTTGATAATATTAGAAAAATATTATATATTATAAAAAGTAATAATAATAATTTATATTTTAAACAATTATCTTTATTTAAAAAAAAAAATATTATAGATTCTTATATGTATAAGGAAATTAATAAATCTATTCCATCGTTAAATTATATTAATATTTTAAATAAAGAAAAGGAATCTTTGGGTTTTTATTTAACTGATCATCCAATTAATAAATATGTTAATATTATTAAAAAAAAAATTAATTTTATTAGTATAAATAAAATTTGTTCTATTAAAAATAATTTAATAAATATATTTGGTTTAATTACTGATATTAAATTTATATTTACTAAAAATAATAATCGTATTTGTATATTAAATTTAGATGATAATACTGGTAATATAGATATATTAATTTTTAAAAATATATATAATAAATATTATTCTATTTTAGATATATATAATATTATTATTGTAAATGGTTATTTAAAATATCAAAATAATAATTATAAAAATATTTTTTTAGCTAATTATATAAAATTAGTAAAAAAATAATTTTTTATAATTTTTTAATTAATTTAAGAAAATTTTATGTCTAAATTTTGTTTTATTACTAAAAAAAAGTCTTTATTTGGAAATAAAAGATCTTATTCTATGAATAAATCTAAAAGAAAATTTTTACCTAATTTACATAATCATCGTTTTTGATTACCTAGTAAAAAAAAATTTATTAAATTAAAATTGACTTGTAAAGCTATTAGAATTATAAATAAAATTGGAATTGAAAAAATTTTAATTGATAATAATATAATTAAGGAGATTTAATGGCTAAAAGAAAGAGAATAAATATAAAATTATTATCTTCTTCTGGAAGTGGACATTTTTATACTTCTACAAAAAATATAAATAATACAAAAAATAAAATATCTATAAAAAAATATGATCCAATTTTTAGAAAACATTTCATATATAATGAAACTAAAATTAAATAACTATAATATATAAATATATATATAATATATATATATATATATATATATATTATATGTTTTTATGATTTTTTCTTAAAAAATTACTAATGCTTTTATGTGTTTCTTTTATTCCTTCTTTTTTATTATTTCATTGAGCTGGACATATCATTTTAGTTTTATAATTAAAATTTATTGCATCTATTATTCTTAATAATTCATCAATATTTCTACCTATTTGTAGATCGTTAGTTGATTCATGTCTTATTATTTTATTAGTATCTATTATAAAAGTTGTTCTTAATGAATTATATAATTTTTTATTTTTTATTTTGTATATTTTTTGTATTTTTCTATTTAAATCTGATAAAATAGTAAATTTTATTTTTCCTATTCCACCTTTATTTATTGGTGTATTTTTTCAAGCTATATGTGTGTATATAGAATCTATAGATATTCCAAATATTTTTGTATTTTTTTTTTTAAATTCATTGTATCTATTATTTAATGCTAATATTTCTGATGGACATATATAAGTAAAATCTAGGGGTCAAAAAAATAATAATATATTTTTATTTTTTGTATTTTTATATAAGTTAAAATCTATTATTTTGTTATTTTTATCAATTGCTTTAGTTGTAAAATCTGGACATTTAAATGTAACTAACATATTGATTCCTATTTAAAATTTATAATATATATACTATTATATATAATAATTATTAATATTGATAATATATTTAAAAAAAATGGTTAAATTAAATAAAGATATTATTTATTCTTGATTTAAAAGTTATTATATTGATATAATTAATATTTTAAATATTAATAAATTAAAAATTTTTAATTTTATATTTAAATATTCATGTAAATTAAATATTAATATTTTAATATTAAGTTTAATTAAATGAATTCTTTGTAGGAGAAAAATAAAATATTTATCATGTAAAGTATGTTTAAATTGTATATTATTTAGAAATAAAAATTATTTTAATTATTATTATATAAGTAATAATATAAATATTGATTTTATTAAAAAAATATATAATAAATTATTAATTAATATTAATGATATTAAAATAATTTATTTTGATAATTTTAAATTTAATAATTATTATGTTAATAATTTTTTATTAAAAATATTAGAAGAAAATAATGGTAAATTTATTTTTATATTTAGTTGTTCAGATAATATTAATATACCAAATACTTTATTAAGTAGATTATTTAGTTTAAAAATTAAATTTCCTACAGAAAAAATAATATTTAAATGATTATACAATAAATTTAATTTTAATGATGTTAAAAATAAAAATATTATTTTATCTTGTATTAGATTAAGTAATAATTCTCCTATTAATTCATTAGTATGAATTAAAAAAAATATTTTAATAAAAAAAAATATTGTTAATTTGATATTAAATTTAAATAAACTAAATATAGATAATATAATAAAAAATATAAATAATGATAATTTAGAAATTAATTTATATATATTAATTACTTTATTTTTAGATTATATAAAATATAAGTATAGAGTTATAAAATATTTATATAATTTAGATTTATATTATTTTTTTAAAAATAGTTTTAAAAATATTGATAATATATATAATATATTTTTAGTTTTAGATAAAATTATTTTTTGTTTATCAGTTATTAAAAATATTAATAATATAAATAGAAATATTTTATTATATGATTTGATAAATTTTTTATTAATTAATTTAAATATAAAAAAATAATAATAGGTAAATTAATGTATTTATTTGATTCACATTGTCATATTGATAAAATTTTTAATTATTTTTTATTTAAAAATATAAATGATTTTTTATTATTTTTAAAAAAAAAAAAAATAAAATATATATTGTCTGTTTCTGTTAATATTAAAAATTTTTTTTCTGTTTTTTCTATGTTATCTTATGTTAAACAAGATATTATTAAATTATCTTGTGGAATTCACCCTCTTTATATAAAAAATATAAAAAAAGATGATTTATATTATTTGAAAAAAATTATTTTATTAAAAAATGTTATAGCTATAGGAGAATGTGGTTTAGATTATAATAATATTAATAATAATTATATTAAAAATATGCAAATTAAAATATTTATAAAACATTTATTTTTATCAGATAAATATAAAAAACCATGTATTATACATTCTAGAGTATCTTGATTAGATACTTTTAATGTTATTAAAAAATTTAATATTTTAAATTTTGGGGCTGTATTACATTGTTTTAGTTATTCTGATAAAAATATTTTGTATAAATTTTTAGATTTAGGTTTATATATATCTTTATCTGGATTAATAACATTTGATAATAGTTATTTACTACAAAAAATTATAAAATATATTCCTTTAGATAGATTATTAATTGAAACTGATTCACCTTATTTAACCCCTATTCCTTATAGAAATAAAAAAAATGATCCTAGTAAAATTATTTTTATAATTAAAAAAATTTCTTTATTAAAAAGAATAAATTTTAATTTTATATTAAAAATTTGTTATAATAATTTTATTAAATTATTTAAAATTTAGTTTTTCTTTTTTTATATAAAAAATATTACTATTTTTTTTTTTTAAATTAAATCAATTAAATTTTATTTTTTTATTATTTTTTATAATTTTTTTTTTTTGATGTCCAGTTTCACATATTAAATATCCTTTTTTATTTAAAAAATTATAAGATTTATTAATTATTTTTTGAATTATATGTAATCCATTTTTTTTTGCTATTAATGATATTTTTGGTTCATAAGAATATTCTCTAGGTAATTTTTTTATATCTTTTTTACTTAAATAAGGAGGATTTGATATTATTAAATCATATTTTTTATTTTTTATGTTTTTATATATATTTGATTTTATTATTTTTATTTGTTTGTATTTTTTATGTATAAATATATTTTTTTTTGCTATTTTTAAAGCTTTATATGATATATCTGAAGCATCTATATAAGATTTAGGGTATAAATAAGAACATGCTATAGCTATACATCCGCTTCCTGTGCATAAATCTAAAATATATTTTGGATTTTTCTTTAATTTTATTAATTTTTTATTTATTATTTCTGATATAGGTGATCTTGGAATTATAACATTTTTATTTATATATATTTTTTTTTTACAAAATCAAGTATTTTTTGTTAAATATGCAATTGGTATTTTTTTTTTAATTCTTAATTTTGCTAATTTAATTATTTTTTTTTTTATATTTTTATTTATATTTATATTTTTTATTTTATTATATTTTTTATTAATATTAATATTCAATACTGAATACATTAAATGTATTGTTTCTGATAAATAATTATATGTATTATGTCCATAATATATATTACTTTTTTTAAATAATTTTTTACAATATTTAAATAAATTTCAAAATAATTTATTTTTCATGATATATTATATAGTATATTTATTTTTTATATAAATTTATATTGCGGAAGTGGCGAAATTGGTAGACGCACTAGAATTAGAGTCTAGTACTTAATTGTATACGAGTTCAAATCTCGTCTTCCGTAGTTTTTGGGGTATAGCCAAGTGGTAAGGCATCGGGTTTTGATCCCGAGATCCCAGGTTCAAATCCTGGTACCCCTGTTTTTTAGGCTATGTAGCTTAATTGGTAGAGCACAGCATTCATAACGCTGAGGTCATGGGTTCAATCCCCATCATAGCTATTGTATAATATTATTATTGTTTATTTATTTTAAATATGTGTAAAAATTTATATATAAAAACATGAGGGTGTCAAATTAATAAATATGATTCTGATAAAATTATTTCATATTTATTTAATTCATCAAAAAAATACTTTTTGGTTGATTCTTGATTAAAAGCGAATATAATAATTTTAAATACTTGTTCTGTTAGAAAAAAAGCTGAATATAAATTATATTCTTATTTAAATGAAATTAAGGAATTTAAAAAAAAAAATAATAGTATAGTTGTTATTGTATGTGGATGTATTGCTTCAAAGGAAAAAGATAAGTTATTTTCTAAATGAAAAGTAATTGATATTATTTGTGGTACTCAAAATATTAAAAATATTTCTTTTTTAATTGATAATTTTTACAAAAATAAAAAAAAGATAATAGATGTCAATTTTTCTGAAAATATAGAAAAAAATATTTTTTATCTTAATAAAGATAATAATTATTTACATAATACTTTTGTTACTATTATGGAAGGTTGTAATAATTTTTGCTCTTATTGTGTTGTACCTTATACTAGGGGTAAACAAATAAGTCGTTCTCCAGAAAATATTATTTATGAAATAAAATATTTAGTTTCTAAAGGGATATGTGAAGTTAATTTATTAGGACAAAATGTAAATTCTTATATTAGTTATTTATCTAATGGAAAAAAATGTAATTTTTCGTATTTATTAAATTTAATTTCAGAAATTGATGGTATTAAAAGAATTAAATTTACTAGTAGTCATCCTTTAGATTTTAAAAAAGATGTAATTTTATGTTATAAAAATATACCTAAAATAGTTGATTATTTACATTTACCTGTTCAAAGTGGTTCAGATAGAATTTTAAATATTATGAGGAGAAATTATAATATAAAATATTATAAAAATATTATATATAAGTTATTAAATATAAGACCAAATATATTATTTAGTACAGATTTTATAGTTGGTTTTCCTTCTGAAAAAGAATGTGATTTTAAATTAACTTTAGATTTAATTAAAGAAATTAAGTTTGATAATAGTTATGTTTTTATATATTCTCCTAGAAAAGGTACAAAATCATATAGTATTAAAGATGATATTTCTATGTTAATTAAAAAGAAAAGATTAAATAAAATTCAATCTTTATTAAATAAAAATTCTATTTATTGAAGTAAGAAGATGTTGAAAACTAATCAAAAAGTTTTAGTAGAAGGATATGCTAAAAGAAATAATTATTATTATGGTCGCTGTTTTAATAATAAAATTGTTTATTTTAAAAGTAATAGATATAATTTAATAGGTAAAATAATAGATATTAAAATATTAGAGAATAAGAATAGTTCATTATATGGGTTTATTTTATAATTATTAAATTTATGTTAAATGTAAAAAAGGAATATAATATTTTTTTTAAAAATAAATTTTGTTTTATAAAACCAAAAACTATTACACAAAATTTATATTTAAATAGTATTATTAATAAGATTATAACTTTTGGTATAGGAGTTTCTGGTACTGGAAAAACATATTTAGCTACAGCTTTAGCAGTTGATTTTTTTAAGAAAAGAAAAGTTAGTAGGATTGTTTTAGCTAGACCTATTGTTGAAGCTGGAGAAAAATTAGGTTATTTACCTGGAAATTTTAATAAAAAAATAGATCCTTATTTATCACCTATATATGATGTTTTATTTGAAATTTTAGGTTCTAATTTTTATAAGAAATATATATATAATAATATTATAGAAGTTGTACCTTTAGCTTATATGAGAGGTAGAACTTTTAATGATTGCTTTGTGGTATTAGATGAAGCTCAAAATACTACTATCTCTCAAATGAAAATGTTTTTAACACGTTTAGGTTTTAATTCTAAGGCTGTTATTAATGGAGATATATCTCAAATAGATTTACCGAAAAATATGTATTCTGGTTTAAAACATGCTGTTAAAGTTTGTAAAAATATTAAGGATATAGGTATTATATATTTTAATATTAATGATGTTATACGTTCTAATATTGTAGGTAATATTATTAAAGCATATAATAAATATGAAAATTTAATAATTAAATAAATATTTATGATTAACAATTTTAATATAATTTATTTAAATAAAAATTTTAAATTAATTCCAAAAAAATATTTTTTTTATAAAATTTTAAAAGAAATTTGTTTATTTTTTAGTATAAAAAGAATTATTTGTATAATTATATTAGATAGTAAAAAAATGATTTCTTTAAATAAGAAATATAATTATAGAAATTATATTACTGATACTTTATCTTTTTCTTACTCTTGAAATATTAAAAATAATTTATTAGGTGATATTATTTTATGTCCTATTGAAATATATAAAAAATCAAAGTTAAAGAAAATTAAATATTTATTTTATTTTTCGTATATTTTAATACATAGTTTATTACATTTATTAAATTTTAATCATAAAAAATATAATGATTATAAAATTATGTTAATGTATGAAAAATTTTTTTTTTATATTATTTGAAAAAAAAAATTAAATTTAAATTAAATAATAATTATGTTTGATATTAATTCATTAAAAAATTTTAATACTTTTAATATTAATGTTTTTGCTAATAAAATTTATATAGTTAATAATGTTTATGAACTTAAAAAAATTATATTTTGGTGTTGTAAAAATAAAAATAAAATATTATTTTTAGGTAAAGGGAGTAATATATTATTAATGAAAGATTTTTATGGAGTTGTTATTATAAATGAAATTAAAGGTATTAAAATTTATCAAAATATAAATTTTTGGTTTTTAAGTATAAATTCTGGTGAATTATGATCTGATATAGTAAATTTTTCATTTAATAATGGTATTTTTGGGTTAGAAAATTTATCAAATATACCTGGAACTATAGGTTCTGCAGTAGTTAATAATATAGGTGCATATGGTTCTGAAATAAAGGATTTTGTTTTATGTATAAAAGTTTTAAATATATTTTCAGGTTTATTATTTTATATTAGTAATTATAATTGTTTTTTTTCTTATAGATATAGTATATTTAAAAATTTTTATTATAAAAATTATATAATAGTAAATATTATATTAAGAATTAAGAAAGTTTGAAAACCTAATTTATTATATAAAGATTTATTATATTTTTTTGATCCATTAAATTTAAATATAAAACCTATAGATATATATGAAACTATTTTGAATTTAAGAAATATTAAAATACCTAATTATAAAATATTAGGTAACGTAGGAAGTATTTTTAAAAATCCTATTTTAAATATAAAAAAATTTATTAAATTAAAAAAAAAATATTATAAAATTTTTAATAATTTAAGATATAATGTTTTAAATAAATATATTAAAATACCTGCTGCTTTATTAATTGATAAGTGCGGATTAAAAGGTTATACTATTGGTAAAGCTAAAGTATATGTTAAACAACCATTAATAATTGTTAATACTGGTAATGCTTTATCTAAAGATATATTTAAATTAATTAATTTTATTAGAAGAAAAATATTTAATAAATTTAATATTATATTAGAATTAGAAATTAAAATTATTTTTTTTTAATCAATATAATTTTAAAATAAATTTATTATTAACAATTTAATTTATAAATATTAATGAATACTTATTTTAAGAAAATAAATTTATATTTATTATTTATATTATCATATATATTTGATTTTTTTTTATATAAATATAATTTTTATTTTAAAATTTTATTTAAATTTTTTTTTTCATATTTATTTTTTTATTTTTTAAAAAAAATAGATATTATAAAAAATATAATTTTATTTTTTAAAAAATCAAAATTAGAAATTTTAAAAATTATTTGACCTTCTTTAAAAGAAGTAACTAAAAATGTTGTTGTGATTTTCTTTTTTAGTTTTTTTATGTCAGTTGTTATTTGATTAATTGATAAAATTATATTATATATATTTTTTATTATTAATAATTTAAATTTTTAAATAAAATAATTATGAATATTAAAAAAAAATTATGATATGTAGTTCAAGTATTTTCTAATTTTGAAGATAAAGTAATAGAATCCTTAAAAGATTATATAAAATTATATAAATTAGAAGATGATTTTGGAGAAATTTTAATTCCTACTGAAGAAGTAATTGAAATAAAAAATGGAATTAAAAAAAAAAGTAAAAAAAAGTTTTTTCCTGGTTATTTTTTAATTAATATGGTAATGACTAATGAAAATTGATATTTAATTCGTAATATACCTAAAATAGTTGGTTTTATTGGAGGTGATTTAGGAAATCCATTTCCTGTTAGTGAAAAAGAAATTAAAATTATTAAAAATAAATTAAATAAAATAGTTGGTAAACCTAGACCTAAAATTTTATTTGAATATGGTGAATTAATTAGAATTAATAATGGTCCTTTTTGTGATTTTAGTGGAACAGTTGAAGAAATTGATTATGATAAAAATCGTTTAAAAGTATCTGTTTTAATATTTGGTAGATCTACTCCTGTAGAATTGGATTTTTCTCAAGTAGAAAAAAATAATTATTAATATTTAAAAAAAAATAAAATGTCTAATAAAAAATATACATATATAAAATTACAAGTTTTATCTGGAATGGCTAATCCAAGTCCACCTGTAGGACCTATTTTAGGTCAAAAAGGTGTTAATATTATGCAATTTTGTAAATTATTTAATAAAAAAACTTCTAATTTAGAAAAAGGTATTCCTATACCAGTTATAATAAAAGTTTATTCTAATCATAGTTTTGATTTTTTTATTAAAAGTCCTCCAGTATCTTATTTAATTAAAAAAAAATTATCTATTAATTTTGGTTCTAAAAAACCTGGTCATGATATTATTGGTAGTATTAAAAAATCTTCTATTTTAGAAATTGCTAAAATAAAATTTTGTGATATGAATAGTTGTGATTTAAATTCTATTTATAAATCAATTATTGGTACTGCTATTTCTATGGGAATTAAAATTAAAGATTAAATTATTATGAATATAAATAAAAATAAAAAAAAAATTATTAAAATATTTAATTTAATAAAAAAAAATTCTAAAAGAAAATTTAATGAATCTATAGATGTTGATATAAATTTATTATTAAATAATAAAGATATTAATCAAATTATATGTGGAAGTGTATTATTACCTTATAGAAAAAAAAATAAAAAAAAGATAGTTGTATTTACTGATGAATCAAATTTTAAAATTGCTTATAAATCTGGTGCTTTTTTTGTAGGAAATGATGATTTATTTAATAAAATTAAAAATAATGAAATTGAATATGATTTAGTTATTTGTAGTTGTAATTATATTAATGTTGTTAGTAAATTAGGATATATATTAGGTCCTAAGGGGTTAATGCCTAATTTAAAATTAGGTACTATTACTAATGATATAAAAAATACTGTTTCTGAATTTGTGGATGGTAAAATAATATATAAAACTGATAAATATGGAATTATTCATTTAAGTATAGGAAATGTTAATTTTTCTGTTAAAAAATTATTTTCTAATTTTTTTTATTTAATAAATTCTATTTTATTAAATAAGTTAAATAAAATTAATAATAATTTTTTAATTAAGAAAATTAGTATATCTAGTACTATGGGAAAAAGTTATATTATTAATTTAAATTAAATATTTTATAGGATTATTAATGTCATTAAATTTAAAAGATAAGAAAAAATATATTTTAGATATGAAAAATAAAATAAATAATTGTTTATCTATAATAATTATAAATTTTAATAAATTAAAATCTAATGATTTAGTTAATTTACGTAAAAATAGTAATAAAAAAGGATTTTATATTTCTATTATACATAATAATTTATTTAAAATTATTTTAAATAAATTGAATTTAAAATGCTTAATAAATAAAATTGTTGGTTCTATATTAATATTTTATTCTTTAAAATCTTATAGTTATCCTTCTGTAATTTTTGAAAAGTTTTTGGTTAAATATAAAGATAAAATTAAATTAAATACTGTTTATATTAATAAAAAAATAGTAAATTATAATTTCCATAAAAAAATTTCATTTTTAAATAGTACTAAAAAATCATTAGAATATTTTATTAATTATATTAGAAATATTTCTATAATTAAATTTTTATATGTTTTATTAATTATTAAAAATAATAAATTTGGGAATTAATATGAAAAATAATAATAAAAAAATTTTAGATAAGATTTCATCTATGACATTAGTTGAAATTGTAGAATTAATTAATGATATAGAAAAAAAATTTGGTATAAGTTCTATAAATTATCAATTAAATAATAATATTAGTAAAGATAGTATTAAAGAAGTTGAAAAAAAAGAATTTGATTTATATTTAAATTCTATAGGTAATAATAAAATTGCGGTTATAAAAATAATACGTAATTTTTTAAATTTAGGTTTAAAAGAATCTAAAGATTTAGTGGAATCATGTCCTGTTTTAATAAAAAATAAAATTCAAAAAAAAGATTCAGATTTATTAAAAAAATCTTTAGAAGAAGTTGGTGCTGAAGTTATTTTAAAATAAATTGTATATGGATAAAAATAAATGATTTATTCTAATACTGAAATTAAACATATACGTAAAAATTTTAGTAAAATACCTAGGATTTTAGATATACCATATTTATTATCTATTCAAATAGATTCTTATAATAATTTTTTATATAATAAAAAAAATAAATTATCAGGTTTAAGTTTATGTTTTAATTCTATTTTTCCAATATATAATTATAATAATAGTATAAAATTAGATTATTTAGGTTATAAACTTAAAAAACCTTTATTTAGTGATAAAGAATGTTTAATTAGAGGGTTAACTTATCTTGTAAGTATAAAAGTAAAATTATGTTTATATATATATAATATTTTAGAAAATAAAAAAAAAATACATTATAAAAAAAAACAATATGTTTATATTGGTGATATTCCTTTAATGACAGAAAGAGGAACTTTTATAATTAATGGTACTGAGAGAGTTGTAGTATCGCAACTACATCGTAGTCCTGGAGTTTTTTTTGATAGTGATAAAGGAAAAAATAATATTTCTGGTAAAATATTATATAATGCTAGAATTATACCTTATAGAGGTTCATGATTAGATTTTGAATTTGATTCAAAAGATATTTTATATGCACGTATAGATAGAAAACGTAAATTACCTGTTACTATTATATTGAAATGTTTAGGTTATTCAAAGTTTGATATATTAAAATTATTTTTTAATTTTTTATCTTTTAAAATTATAAATAATAGAATATTTTTAAATTTTAAACCTTCAGAATTAAAAGATAAAATATTTAATTTTGATATTATATGTAATAATATATTGTATTTAAAAAAAAATAAAAAAGTTAATAAAAAATGTATAAAAAAAATGGAATTAGATAAAATTAATTGTATTTTAATTCCAAATGAATATTTAATAAATAAAATATTATTTAAGGATTGTAAATTTTTTTTAAATAAAAAAGAATATATTTTATATTCAGGTACTAAAATAAATAATGATATTTTAAATGATTTAATTAATAGTGATTGTAATAATATAAGTATATTATATATTGATGAATTAATAAATAATTTTTATATTTATAATACTTTATTAGTTGATAATACTATAGATAAAACTTCAGCTTTAATGGAAGTTTATCGTGTAATTAAACCTGGAGAACCTTTTACTAAAAAAGCTGCTAAAAAATTATTTAATAGTTTATTTTTTTCTTTAGATAAATATGATTTATCTAATGTTGGTAGAATGAAATTAAATGAATCTTTAAATACAAAAAGTATAAATGTTACAGTTTTAACTTATAAAGATATTATTAAAGTAATAAAAAAATTAATAGATATTAAAAATAATATACAAAAAATTGATGATATAGATAATTTAGGTAATAGAAGGGTTCGTTGTGTTGGTGAAATGCTTGAGAATCAATTTCGTATTGGTTTAATAAGAATTGAAAAGATTATTAAGGATCGTTTTTCTATCGAAAATTTAGATAATATATTACCTAAAGATATAATTAATGCGAAAATTATATCTATAATAATTAAAGATTTTTTTTGTTCTAGTCAATTATCTCAATTTATGGATCAAAATAATCCTTTATCTGAAATTACTCATAAACGTAGGATATCTACTTTAGGACCAGGAGGGTTAACTAGAGAAAGAGCAGGTTTTGAAGTTAGAGATATTCATTCTACTTATTATGGTAGAATTTGTCCTATTGAAACACCTGAAGGACCTAATATAGGTTTAATTAATTCTTTATCTATTTATGCAAAAATTAATAGTTATGGATTTATAGAAACACCTTATATAAAAGTTAAAAATGGGTATTTAACAAAAAATATAGATTATTTATCTTCTATTGAAGAAAATAATTATATTATAGCTCCTGCTGATACTATTATAAATAAATATAATAAAATTGAAAATAATTGTATATTATGTAGGTATAGAGGAGAATTTATTTTATTTAATAAAAATAAGGTAAATTATATAGATATTTCTCCTCAACAAATAGTTTCTGTTGGGGCTTCTTTAATTCCTTTTTTAGAACATGATGATGCTAATAGAGCTTTAATGGGAGCTAATATGCAACGTCAAGCTGTTCCTTGTTTAATACCAGAAAGACCTTTGGTAGGAACTGGAATGGAACGTATAATAGCTAATGATTCTGGTATTTGTATTATTTCAAAAAGTGATGGTATTGTTAAATATGTTGATTCTTCTAAAATAATTATAGAAAATCAATTTGATAATGAATGTAATAGTGATTTATTGAAAAATATATATTTATATGATTTATTTAAATATTTACGTTCTAATCAAAATACTTGTATAAATCAAAAACCATGTGTTCGTTTAGGAGATATTGTTAAAAAAGGAGATGTTTTAGCTGATGGTTTTGCAACTAATTTTGGTGAATTATCTTTAGGTCAAAATGTTCGTGTAGCATTTATGTCTTGATATGGTTATAATTTTGAAGATTCAATATTAATTTCTGAAAATATAATTTATAATGATGTTTTTACTACTTTACATATTCAAGAATTATCTTGTATATGCAGAGATACTAAATTAGGTCCAGAAGAAATTACTTCTGATATTCCTAATGTAAGTAATTATTCTTTATCTAGATTAGATGAAAGTGGAATTATAAATATAGGTTCAGAAGTTTCTGTTGGTGATATTTTAGTAGGTAAAATAACCCCAAAAGGGGAAACACAGTTAAGTCCAGAAGAAAAATTGTTACGTGCTATATTTGGTGAAAAAGCTTCTGAAGTTAAAGATTCTTCTTTAAGAGTTCCTAGTGGTTGTAATGGTAGAATTATAGATGTTCAAATATTTTCTAGAGAAGGATTATTAAAAGATAAAAGATCTTTAAATATTGAAAAAGATAAATTAGATAATATTAAAAAAAAAATAAATTTAGAATTATTATATTTTAAAGAAATTTTAATTAAATATATAAATAAAATTTTATATAAATTTAATATTATTTTTTATATAAATTCTGATATTAATGATATATATAATTTAAATATATATGATTTAAAAATTAAAAATAAGATTTTTAAATTGGTTGATTCTTATAAAAAATTGGAATATATATTTAGTAAAAAATTAGATAAATATATTAATAAAATTACTCAATTTAATGAATTAATTCCTGGTGTATTAAAAATTGTTAAAGTTTATATAGCTATTAAACGTCATATACAAGTTGGAGATAAAATGTCTGGAAGACATGGAAATAAAGGTGTTATATCTAAAATATGTCCTATAGAAGATATGCCTTATGATAAAAATGGTATACCAATAGATGTTATATTAAATCCCTTAAGTGTTCCTTCTCGTATGAATGTTGGGCAGGTTTTAGAAACTCATTTGGGTATGGCTTTGAAAACTATTGGTGATAATATTAATTATATGTTAGTTAATAATTATGATATTGATAAAATAAAATTTTATATTAAGAAGGTTTATTCATTAAATAATAATAATAATGATATTAATTTAGATTTATTAAATGATGATCAATTTATTGTTTTAGCTAAAAGTTTAATTAATGGGGTTCCAGTTTCTACTCCTGTATTTGATGGAATAAATGAATTTGAGATTAAAAAATTATTAAATATAGCAGGTTTACCTGAATCTGGTCAAATTATATTATATGATGGTTTAACTGGTAAAGAATTTGAAAGACCTGTTACTGTTGGTTATATGTATATTATGAAATTAAATCATTTAGTTGATGATAAAATACATGCTAGATCTACTGGTTCTTATAGTTTAATAACTCAACAACCTTTAGGTGGTAAATCTCAATTTGGTGGACAAAGATTTGGTGAAATGGAGGTTTGAGCTTTAGAAGCTTATGGTGCAGCTTATACTTTACAAGAAATGTTAACTGTAAAATCTGATGATGTTTCTGGTAGAACTAAGATATATAAAAATATAATTAAAGGTAATTATCAAATGGAACCTGATATGCCTGAGTCTTTTAATGTTTTAATTAAAGAAATATGTTCTTTAGGTATTAATATTGAGTTACAAAATAAATAAATATATTTATTATAAATTTTTTAGGAATTTTTACTTGTGAATAATTTTTCAAAAATTAAATTTAATAAAAAAGAATTTGATTCTATAAAGATTACTTTAGCTTCACCTGAAATTATAAAATCTTGATCATATGGTGAAGTTAAAAAACCTGAAACTATTAATTATCGTACTTTTAAACCAGAAAGAGATGGTTTATTTTGTTCTCGTATTTTTGGTCCTATTAAAGATTATGAATGTTTATGTGGTAAATATAAAAGATTAAAATATAAAGGAATAATATGTGAAAAATGTGGTGTTAAAGTAACTAAATCTAAAGTAAGACGTGAAAGAATGGGGCATATAAATTTAGCTACACCTATAGCTCATATATGATTTTTAAAATCTTTACCTTCTAGGATAAGTTTATTATTGAATATTTCTTTAAAAAATATTGAAAAAGTTTTATATTTTGAATCTTATATAATAATTAAATCAAATATTAAAAAATTAAAAGTATATCAAATTTTAAATGAAGAAGAATATTTATATTATTTAAATAAATATAATGATAGTTTTATTGCAAAAATGGGGGCAGAAGCTATTAAATATTTATTAAAAAATATAAATTTAAATAAAGAATTTAAAAAAATATCTTATGAATTAAAAAAAAATGTTTCGTTTATAAAAGAAAAAAAATTAATAAAAAGGTTGAAATTAATAGAATCTTTTATTAATTCTAATAATAAACCTGAATGAATGATATTAGATGTATTACCTGTTTTACCTCCTGATTTAAGACCTTTAGTACCTTTAGATGGAGGTAGATTTGCTACTTCTGATTTAAATGATTTATATAGAAGAGTTATAAATCGTAATAATCGTTTAAAAAGATTATTAGATTTGTTTGCTCCTGAAATAATAATAAAAAATGAAAAGAGAATGTTACAAGAAGCTGTTGACGCTCTTTTAGATAATGGTAAAAGAGGATTTTCTATAATTGGTTCTAATAAAAGACCATTAAAATCTTTAGCAGATATGATAAAAGGAAAACAGGGTAGATTTAGACAAAATTTATTAGGTAAAAGAGTAGATTATTCTGGAAGATCAGTAATAACGGTTGGTCCTTATTTAAAATTAAATCAATGTGGTTTACCTAAAAAGATGGCTTTAGAATTATTTAAACCTTTTATTTATAGTAGATTACAAAATGATGGTATAGTTAGTACTATAAAATCTGCTAAAAAAATTGTTGATAAAGAAGATTATATTATTTGAGATATTTTAGAAGATATTATTAAACAACATCCTATTTTATTAAATAGAGCCCCTACTTTACATAGATTAGGTATACAAGCTTTTGAACCTATATTAATAGATGGTAAATCTATACAATTACATCCTTTAGTTTGTTCTTCCTATAATGCTGATTTTGATGGTGATCAAATGGCAGTTCATATTCCTTTAACATTAGAAGCTCAGTTAGAAGCTCGTGTTTTAATGATGTCTACTAATAATATTTTATCTCCTGCTAATGGAGAACCTATTATTGTACCATCTCAAGATGTAGTATTAGGATTATATTATATGACTAAGGAAAAAATAGAATTTTCTAATAAAAGTATTTTTATTTCTAATATAGATGAAGCTAAATTTTTATATGATAATAATTTAATTTCTATTCATAATACTATAAAAACTAAAATTTTTGAATTTTTGAAAGATGATTTTGGAAAATTTATTAAGAGAGATAGAATAGTTAAAACTACTATAGGTAGATTAATTTTATGAGATATTTTTCCTAAAGGATTAAATTTTGATTTAGTTAATCAAAATATTAATAAAAAAAAAATTTCTTATATATTTAGTAAGTGTTATCAATTATTAGGTTTAGAGAAAACTGTTTCTTTTGCTGATAATATTATGTATATGGGTTTTAAATATATTACTATTTCAGGTTTATCTATTAGTATAGATGATATATTAATACCTAAAGATAAAAATAAAATTATTAAAAAATCTGAAATTAAGGTAAATAAAATTCAAGATCAATTTAATTATGGTTTAGTAACTTATACTGAAAAATATAATAAAATAATTGATATATGAACTGATGCTAATGAAAATATTTTTAAATCTATGATGAAAAATTTATCTATTAAAGAAATTAATGTAAATGGTAAAATAAAAAAACAAAATTCTTTTAATAGTATATATATGATGGCTGATTCTGGTGCTAGAGGTTCATGTGCTCAAATTAGACAATTAGCTGGTATGAGAGGCTTAATGACTAAGCCTGATGGTTCTATAATTGAAATTCCTATAACTTCTAATTTTAGAGAAGGTTTAAATATATTACAATATTTTATTTCTACACATGGGGCAAGAAAAGGTTTAGCTGATACTGCTTTAAAAACATCCAATTCTGGTTATTTAACTCGTAGATTAGTAGATGTAGCACAAGATTTAGTTGTTATTGAAAAAGATTGTAAAACTAAAAAATATTTAAATATAAGTTCTGTTATTGAAGGTAGTTATATTAAACAATCACTTAAAGAACGTATTTTAGGTAGAATATTAGCGGAAAATATAGTTTCTAATAAAAATAAAATTTTAATTAAAAAAAATTCTTTATTAGATGATAAATTATGTAATTTAATTGAAAAATTAGGAATATATAGTGTAAAGGTACGTTCTGTAGTTATGTGTAAAACTAATTTTGGAGTATGTTCTTATTGTTATGGTAGAGATTTAGCTAGAAATCATATAATTAATAAAGGTGAAGCTGTAGGAGTTATTGCTGCTCAATCTATAGGTGAACCTGGAACTCAATTAACTATGAGAACTTTTCATATAGGTGGTGCTGCATCAAGAATGGTTACTAATTATAATATAAAAATTAAAAATAATGGTTATATAAAATTTTATAATTTAAAATATATAAAAAATTCTTCTAATAAGTTAATTGTTATATCTAGAAATGCAGAATTAAAAATTATTAATAAAAAAGGTATTATTAAAGAAAATTATAAAGTTCCTTATGGAGCTATTTTGGAAAAAAAAGATGGAGATTTTGTAAAATCTAATAGTATTATTGTTAATTGAGATCCTCATAGTATTCCTATAATAACTGAAATTAGTGGTTATATAAAATTTTTAGATATGTATGAAAATAAAACTTTTATAATTAAAAAAGATAGTTTAACAGGAACTTCATCTATTGTTATATTAGATAGAATAAAATATATTGATATTAATAAAAATTGAAAACCTGCTATTAAAATAGTTGATAAAAATGGTAATGATGTTATGTTATTAGGTAATGAGATTCCTGTTCAATATTTTTTACCTAGTAAATCAGTAATTAAAGTTAAAAATAATGATTATGTTTTGAAAGGTGATATATTAGCAAGAATTTCTCAAGAATATGGGGGTACAAAGGATATAACTGGAGGATTACCAAGAGTTGCTGATTTATTTGAAGCTCGTAAACCTAAAGATAAAGCTATTTTAGCTGAAATTTCAGGAATAATAAGTTTTGGAAAAGAAACTAAAGATAAATATCGTTTAATAATATCATCTAAAAATAGTAATAATAAATATGAAAAAATGATACCTAAATGAAAAAAACTTCATGTTTTAGAAGGAGAGTATGTAAATAAGGGTGATGTTATATCTGAAGGCACTGAATCTGCTTATGATATATTAAGGTTACGGGGTGTAGAAGATGTTACTAAATTTATTGTTAATGAAGTGCAAAATGTATATTGTTTACAGGATGTAAAAATTAATGATAAACATATTGAAATTATAATTAGACAAATGTTACGTAGAATTACAATAAAAGATCCAGGTGATACTAATTATTTAATTGGTGATCAAATGGAAATTTCTAGATTAAGAATTATAAATAAAAAATTAAAAAATAATAATAAAAAAATAATTAAATATAATTATGATTTACTTGGTATAACAAAAGCTTCATTAGCAACTGAATCTTTTATATCTTCAGCATCTTTTCAAGAAACTACTAAAATATTAACGGATTCTGCTATTTCTTGTAAAATAGATGAATTAAGAGGATTAAAAGAAAATGTTATTGTAGGAAGATTAGTTCCATGTGGAACAGGATATTCATATCATAAAAAAAAAATTAAATATAAATTTAATAATAAAAATAATAATAATAATAAAAATTTAGATATGACTAAAGAAGAATTAGCTACTGTAAATTTAAAAAAATTATTGAATTCTAAAAATTTGTTTAAGTAAATATATATGATTATTAAAAAAAATATTTTTAGTGCTATACAACCTACAGGAAAATTAACTATAGGTCATTATATTGGGGTATTAAAAAATTGGTTATATTATCAAAATAAATATAATTGTTTTTTTTGTATAGCTGATATGCATGCATTAACTGGTATAAAAAATAAAATTAAAATTAAAAATAATATTTATGATTTATTATCTATAATATTAGCTGTTGGAATAAATCCAATGAATTGTACTATTTTTTTACAATCTAATATTATAGAGCATATAAAACTTTATTGATTATTAAATTGTTATACTTATATAGGAGAATTAAATCGTATGACTCAATTTAAAGATAAAATTAAAAATAAAAATAAAAATAATAACATAAATTGTGGTTTGTTTAATTATCCTATATTAATGTCTTCTGATATATTATTATATAATACTGATTATGTTCCTATTGGATATGATCAAATACAACATTTAGAATTAACTAGATTAATTGCTAAAAGGATTAATAAAATTTATTCTAAAAATATATTTAATATTCCTAAATATATTTTAGCAAAAAATGGTTCTAAAATAATGTCTTTATGTAATCCTTATAAAAAAATGTCTAAATCAGATATTAATAAAAATAATATTATTTTTTTATTAGATAGTTCTATTAAAATAAAAAATAAAATTAATAATGCATTAACTGATTCTCAGTATCCCCCTAAAATATTATATAATAAAATTAAAAAACCTGGTATATCTAATTTATTAGATATATTTTCTAGTATAAAAAATATTTCTATTTATAAATTAGAAAAAAAATTTATTAATTTTTCATATAATAAATTTAAAAAAGAACTTATATTTGAATTAATTTTATTTTTAAAAAAAATAAAAAAAAATTATATTTTTTTTAGAAAAAAAAAAAATTTTTTAAAAAAAATTTTATTAAATGGTAAATTAAAAGCTAGAAAAATAGCTAAAAAAAATATTTTACATATATATAAAAATATTGGTATTAATTATTAAATTTATCATAATATAGGTTTTCTTTTATTTTTTATTAAAAAAATATTAGTTTTTTTAAAGTGATTACAATTTCAGAATCCTTTTTTAAAAGAGAATTTAGAAGGATGAGAAGAGGTTAATATTAAATTTTTATTTTTATTAATTAATCTTTTTTTTTTTTGTGCAAATTTACCTCATAGTAAGAATACTATATTATTATTATTATATTTATTTATATATCTAATTATATTATCAGTAAATATTTCTCATCCTATATTTTTGTGAGATAAAATTTTTTTGTTTTCTACAGTTAGAATACTATTTAATAATAAAATTCCTTGTTTAGCCCAATTTAATAAATAACCATTTTTAGGAATTTTAAATTTAGGATATTCATTTTTTATTTCTTTATATATATTAATTAATGATGATGTAATTTTTTTTATATTAGGTAATAAGGAAAATGCTAATCCATGTGATTGATTTTTATTGCAATATGGATCTTGACCTATAATTACTACTTTTATATTTTTAAATTTTGTAATTTTAAATGCTTCAAAAATATTTTTTTTTTGTGGATATATTTTTTTATATTTATATTCTTTTTTTAAAAAATATTTCATTTTTATAAAATATTTTTTTTTTTTTTCATTTTCTATAATTTTTTTTCAATTTATCATTTATTTTTTACATGTATAAATAATTTTATTTTTTTTTTATAATTATAATATTTTATAATATCTATTTTAGATAAATTATTTATATATTTTATATTTTTACCTAATTTTCCTATTATGATATTTTTATGATTTTTTTTTTTAGTATATATATTACAAAATATAATTTTTTTTTTTTTTAAATTTATTATTTTTTTTATTTTTATTGATATTAAATAAGGTATTTCTTCTCTTATAAATTTTAAAATTTTTTCTTTTATTATTTCTTTAATTATAAATTTTATATTATGTATTGTTTTAATTTTTTTATTAAAATAATGTTTAGATTTAATTAAAAAATTATTTATTATATTTTGTAAATATTTTATATGTTTTTTTTTTTTAGTAGTTATTGGTATAATATTTTTATATATTATATTATTTTTAAACTTTTTAATAAAAGGAAGTATTAATTTTTTATTTTTTATTTTATCTATTTTATTAATTAATATTAATATTGGTATTTTTTTAAAGTTTATTTTTTTTATTATTTTTTTTTCATAAAAAAAATTTTTATTTTCTATAATTATTATTATTAAATTTATTTTATTTTTTAAATTATTTTTATTTAAAAAATTATATGTTTTATAGAATATTTTTTTAAAATTTGTATAATTATTAAATCCAGGGGTATCAATATATATATATTGATTATTTTTTATTGTATTTATACCTAAAATGTATTTTTTAGTAGTATTTTTTCTTTTTGAAATTATAGATATTTTTTTATTTATTAATTTATTAAATAAAGTAGATTTTCCCACATTAGTTCTTCCTATTATAGAAATATAAATACATTTTTTTTGCATCTAAATTAATCCTAAATTTATTAATATATTTTTTGCTGCTATTTGTTCTGCATTTTTTTTATTATAACTTATCCCTTTGCTGGTTTTGTTTAAATTATTAATTCTACAGTATATAGTAAATATTTGTTTATGATCTTTTCCTTTTATTTTACCTAAATAATATTTAGGTAATGGTAATTTTATTTTTTGTAGATATTCTTGTAATAAAGTCTTATAATCTTTATAATTATATTTTTTATTTAATATTTGATTTTTAAAGAAAAGACATTTTATTATTTTTTCTATTATTTTAATATTTTTACTATCTATAAATATGGCTCCTATTATTGCTTCTAAAGTATTTGCTAAAATAGATTTTTTATTATTTTTTTTATTATTTTTTATTTCCCCATTTCCTAATAGTATATATTTATATAATTTAATTTTATTTGCAATTTTAAATAAATTTTTTTTATTTACTAATTTAGATCTTATTCTTGTCATTAATCCTTCTTGAAAATTATAACATTTTTTATATATTCTATTTGTAATAATAAAATTTAATATTGAATCTCCTAAAAATTCTAATCTTTCATTATGGTTATTATTGTAACTTCTATGTGTTAAAGATAAAAATAATATTTTTTTATTATTAAATTTATATTTAATTCTTTTTTCTAAATAATTTATATTATTATTAATCATAAATTTTTTAAATAATTTTACCTATTCTATTAAATCTTATATTTATTGGTAAATAATTTTTTTTTTTTTTAATACTCATTCATATAAGTTCAGCTTTTCCTATAATTAAATTTTTATGTACAAACCCTCAGTATCTACTATCTTTACTATTATCTCTATAATCTCCCATAACAAAATATTTGTTTTTAGGTACAATTCATATTTTATTTTTTTTTTTATATTTATTTTTATATGGAATTAATAATATTTTATATTTTTTATTTTTAATATATTCTGTTTTTTTTATTAAAAATATTATTTTTGAAAATATTTTTTTATTTAAATTAATAAAATTTATATTTTTTATTTTTAAAAAATTTTCATATATATTGTTATTATTATCTATATATATTTCTTCTACTGAATTATTTAATTTAGTATTTTTATATTTTATTATATTTTTTTTATTATATTTTTTTTTATTTTTATTATATTTATATATACTAATTTTTTTATTTTTTTTATTATATATAATTTTATCATTTGGTAAAGCAATTATACGTTTTATATAATATATTTTTTTGTTTTTTGGATATTGAAATACAATTATATCTCCATATTTTGGAGTATTTATATTTAGAATAGTTTTATTAGTAAATGGGTTTTTTATATTATATTTAATTTTATTTACTAATATCATATCTCCAATTAATAAATTTGGTAACATTGAAGCTGATGGAATTTTAAAAGGTTCATAAATAAAAGATCTAAATATAAATATAAATATTAATATAAAAAGATTATCAATTATATTATTAAAATGTTTTTTTTTATATAATTTATTATATATTAATATTGTAATATTAATTAATATTAATATAAATAATATTTTGTTATATATCATATTAAAAATTTTTTTTTAATGCTTCAAAATATATATTTGGTGATATTAATATATTTCCTATTTTTTTTAATTTTTTTTTTCCTCTTTTTTGTTTTTCTAATAATTTTTTTTTTCTTGTAATATCTCCACCATAACATTTTGAAGTTACATTTTTTCTAAGAGATTTAATTATAGATGAAAAAATAATTTTATTATTATATTTTGATTGAATTTTAATTTCAAATTGTTGTTTTTTTAAATTTTTTTTTATTATATTTATTATATTTATACTATATTTTTTTATGTTTTTTTTATGTATTAATATTGAAAATCCTTCTAGTTTATTATTATTAATTAAAAATTCTAATAATTTAATATCTGATTTTTTATATTTTTCAAATTTATATTGAAATGAAGCATATCCTTGTGTTATTGATTTAATAATATTACTAAAATTTGTTATTATTTCATAAGTTGGTAATTCATATTTTAAATAAATATAATTATTATTATAATATAATATTTTTTTTTGATTTCCTCTTTTGTTAATACATAAATTTATTATTTTTCCACAATATATTTTTGGTGTAATTATTTTACATGTTGATATTGATTCATGTATTTCTTTAATTTTATTTTTTTGTGGTAATTTATTTGGATTTTCTATATATAAAATTTTATTTTCTTTAGTTATTATTTTATATAATATTGTTGGAGAAGTTATTATTATTTTTAAATTATATTCTCTTTCTAATCTTTCTTTTATAATTTCTATATGTAAAATTCCTAAAAAACCACATCTAAATCCATTTCCTAATAAATAGGAATTTTCTGGTTTAAAAATGAAAGAATAATCGTTTAAACTTAATTTTTCAATTGATTTTTTAAAATATAAAAAATTTTTATTATTTTCAGGATATATACTAGCATATATTTGTGGTGTTATTTTTTTAAATTTAGATATTTTAATTAAATTATTATTTTTATAATTTGTTATTATTTTTCCTATTGGATTAAAATATTTTGTTATTTTTATATTACAAGAAATTCAACCTATTTCTCCACAATATAAATTATTAATATTATTTTTATTTGGAGTATATATATGTATTGTTTTTATACGATAATTATTTTTTTTAAAATTTATTATTTTGATAATATCATTTTTTTTAATGTTTCCATTAATAATTTTAATTAATAAAAAAATTCCTAAATAATTATCAAAATATGAATCTATTATTATTGCTTGTAAAGGTAAATTTGTATGTCCTTTAGGATAAGGTATTTTATTAATAATTTTTTTAATTATATTTTTTATTCCTATCCCTTTTTTACTAGAACATAATATTATTTTTTTTTTTTTAATTTTTAAAATATTATTTATTTGATTTTTTATATTTTTTATATCATTATATAAAACATCAATTTTATTTATTATAGGTATAATTTTTATATTTAATTTTTTTGCTATATTATAATTTGTAATTGTTTGTGATTGTATACCTTTAGTAGCATCTATTAGTAATAAAGCACCATCACATATATATAATGATCTTGATACTTCATTATTAAAATCTATATGTCCTGGTGTATCTATTAAATTTAATTTATATTTTTTATTATTTAATTTATATTTAAGTGATACGCTTTGTGATTTTATTGTTATTCCTCTTTCCTTTTCTATTTCCATTGAATCTAAAATTCTAGAATTTTTTTTATTTATTTTTTTTCCAGTACATAATTCTATTATACGATCTGATAATGTTGATTTTCCATGATCTATATGAGCTATTATAGAAAAATTTCTTATATATTTTTTTTTCATATACTTTAATTATATTTTATATTATAAGTTTTATAAAATAAATGTATTATAATAAGATTATATAATTATAATATATAAATTTAATTTTTTAAAAAAAATATGATAACTAATATAATTACAAGATTTGCTCCTAGTCCTACTGGATATTTACATATAGGTAATATAAGAAGTGCATTATATTCTTGATTATATGCTAGAAAAAATAATGGTAAATTTATTTTACGTATAGATGATACTGAATATAATAAATTAAATAAGAAATATTCTGATTATATATTATATTCATTAGAATGATTAGGATTATATTGAGATGATAGAGTGTATTATCAATCTGATAGAATAGAAAAATATTTAAGTATAATAAATTATATGTTATCTAATAATTTAGCATATAAGTGTTTTTGTTCTATTGATAGATTAAATAATATACGTAATATTTGTATAAAAAAAGGATTAAAACCAAAATATGATAATTTTTGTAGAAATAAAAATTTTAATTATAAAAATATACCTTATGTAGTTAGATTTAAAAATTCATTAAGTGGTAATATATCATTTAATGATTTTATATTTAAAAAAATAATTTTTAATAATAATCAATTAGATGATTTTATTATTCAACGTAGTAATGGGGCTCCAACTTATAATTTTTGCGTAACTATTGATGATTATGATATGTCTATTAGTCATATTATAAGAGGTGAAGATCATATAAATAATACTCCTAAACAAATAAATATTTTAAAATCTTTAAAATATAATATTCCTAAATATATCCATTTACCTATTATATTAGATGAAAATAAGAAAAAAATTTCTAAAAAAAATTTTTTATTTAATATTAAAAATTATATATATAATGGATATTTACCTGTATCTATATTAAATTATTTATTAAATTTAGGAAGATTTTATATGAATAATAAATTTAATAATATTTATGAAATGAAATATATAAATAATTTATTTGATTTAAATAAATCTCCATGTATAATAAATAATAAAAAAATTCTGTTTTTAAATAAATATTATTTAAACAATATATCTTATAAAAAAATTAAATTTTATTTTAAGTATTTTATTATCAATAATAAAATATATTTAAATAATATTAAGAATTTAGATGAAATAATATCTTTTATATTAATTAGAAGTTATTTAATTAAAGATATAGTAGATTTTTGTTTAATATTTAATAATAAAATATATTTTAATCCTTTATTAATATTAAAATATAGTAATAATAATTCTCTTTTAATATTATTATATTTATATAAAAATATATTTAATTTATTAATTTGAGATATTAAAAGTATTAATCTGTGTATAAAAAAATTAATCAAAAAATTTAAAAAAATTAAGATAGATTATATATTTAAAATTTTACATTTTTTTATAACTGGTAAAGAATTTTCTCCAAATATTATTAAAATAATTTTTTTATTTAAAAAAAAAAATATTTTAATAAGATTAAAATATTGTATTAAAAAATATTTATTAAAGAAATAAAATTTTATTTAGTTTATTTAAAAAAATAATATTTTTTTTTTTATTTAAAAAACTTATTATTGATTTTTGTTTTTTCTTACTTATTTCATTTAAACGAAGAATATTTTTTTTCTTTAATTTTAAAAAATTTTTAAAAGATTTTATATTTTTACTTATTTTAATTGAAGAATATTTTCCAATATTTGGTATTGAAAGAGAGTTTATTATATTATTTAATTTAATTTTTTTTTTTGATATATTAATAGAATTAATTATTCTATTTGATAATTTATTTTTAATTTTAGGTATTTTAATTAATTTTTTTTTAGATATATTAAATATATCTATTATATTTTTTATACATTTATATTTTATTAATTTTTTAATTATTTTTTTACCTAATCCTATTATATTAAATGCTTCTTTTGAACAAAAAAAAACTATATTATTTATTAATTTTCCGTAACATTTATTATAATAACATTTTGGTATTTTTTCATTAATATTTATTTTTTTATTACAAAATGGACATTTATTTATCAAATATTTTTTTTTATTTTTTTTTATTATTTTAATAATTTTAGGTATAACATTTCCACTTCTTTCTATTATAACATTATCTCCAATATTTATTTTTGTTTTATTTAAATAATTTAAATTATAAAAATTTATTTTTTTTATTTTTACACCCTGTATTTTTATTTTTTTGATTATAATAATTGGTATTATAATTCCATTTTTACTTATTTCAAATATTATATTTTTTACTTTAGAAATTTTTTTTTTAGATTTAAATTTTCATGCTATACATCATTTTATATATTTATTATTATTTTTTATTTTTTCTTGTATAAATTTATTATTTATTTTTATTACTATACCATCTATATTAAATTTTATTTTTTTTTTTTTTTTTATAATTTTATTATAGTATTTTTTAATATTATTAATTTTATTAAATAATTTTGTTTTTTTATCTATTTTAAAACCTAATTTTTTTATTTTTTTTAAACTTTCATATTGAGTTAAATAATTTTTTCTATTATTATTAATTATAATATCATAAGCTATAAATGATAATTTTCTTTTTTTTACTATTTTTTTATTTAGATGTCTTATTGTACCAGAAACTATATTTCTACTATTAGAAAATTTTTTATTTTTATTTATTTTTAAAAAATTTTTTTTAGATATATAAATTTCTCCTCTTATTTCTAAATTATATATTTTATCTTTTGAATTTATATATTTAGGTATTGAATTTATATATTTTATATTTTTTATTACATTTTCTCCATATATACCATTACCTCTAGTTAAAGATTTATATAAAAAGTTATTTTTATAAATTAAACTAATTGCCATTCCATCTATTTTTAATTCACAACAAAAATTTTTTATTTTGTATATTTTTTTTATTTTATTTATATATTTTTTTATTTTATTAAATGAATAAAAATTTTTAATTGATAACATAGGTATATTATGTTTTTTAATTGAAAAATTTTTAATAAATTTATAATATATTTTTTTTGTTGGACTATTTTTACATTTAAATAATGGATATTTTTTTTCTAATTTTTCTAATTTTTTTAATAAATAATCATATTTTTCATTTGAAATAATGTTTTTATTTTTATAAAAATAATAATAAGAATATATTTTTATTTTTTTTCTAATTTTTAATATTTTTTTTTTAATTTTTTTAATATTCATAATTATATATAAATATTTATTAATTTATATTTTAAAAATTTTTATATATAAATTATTTTTATTTTTATTTTTAATTTATTATATAATTTTATATTTAATATTTTAATTATTGTTTATATATATTATAAAATAATAATAATATAAATTTATATTATCTATAAAAATTTTTAAAAAAAAATAATAAACGGAGGCAGAGAGATTCGAACTCTCGAACGATAAACGTTGACGATTTTCAAGACCGTTGCCTTAAACCACTCGGCCACACCTCCTAATATTATATTAAATAATACTATTTTTTATATTTTATATCTATAAAAATTTATTATTTTTATATCTTTTTTTTTTAAAAATTCTTTTACTTTAATTTTGTTATTATAAAGAAATTTTTGTTCTAATAAAATATTTTTTTTTAATTTTTTATTAAGTTTTTTTAAAATATTTTTTTTATTATTAATTAATATTTTTTTTTTTTCATTTTCTATTATATCTAATGGTATATTTTTAATATTTATATATTTAGGATTCATTGCTGTTATATGAATACATATTTGTTTCATATATTTTTTTATTTTTTTTCTTTTTGAGGTATTTATTTTAATTATTGTTCCTATTTTATTATTATGATGTAAATAATTTTTTATATATTTACCTTCTAAATGACAAAAATTATTTATAATAATATTTTCATTAAACTTAATTTTTAAATATTTTATTTCATTTTTAAAATATTTATTTATTTTTTTTAATTTTTTTATTTTTTTTTTAAAACAAAAATTTATTATTTTATTAGCAAATTTATTAAAATATTTATTTTTTGCTGTAAAATCCGTTTCACAAAGTAATTTTATCATTATTATATTATTATTTTTAATTTTATTTATAATAATACCTTCTTTTGTAATATTATTTTTATTATTTATGTTTTTTTTTTTTAAATATATTAATGATTTTTCTAGATTATAGTTATTTTTTTTTAAAGCTTTTTTACATTTTATTATACTTATTTTAGTTATATATCTTAATTTTTTAATTAAATTTATATTATTTTTTTTTAATTTATTGTTTTGCATATTGTATTTAAATATCATTTTATGGATTTTATTGAATCATCATTTCCTGGGATAATATAATCTATATTATCTGGATCATTATTAGTATCTACTATTGAAAAAATTTTTATTTTTAATTGTTTTGCTTCTTTTATTGCTAACTTTTCATATCTTGCATCAATTACAAATATAGCATAAGGTAATTCTTTCATATTTTTTATTCCTTCTAAATTATTCTTAAGTTTTTTTAATTTTTTTTTTTTTAATAATATTTCTTTTTTTTTAATATATTTATTTAAAAGTAATATTTTGTATTCTTTTTCTAGTTTTTTTAAATATTTTATTGATTTTTTTACTGTTTTTCAATTTGTTAATGTACCCCCTAATCATCTTTTATTAATGTAAAATTGTTTACATATTATTGCTGTTTTTTTTATTATTTTTGATGCAGCTTTTTTTGTACCTATAAATAATATTTTTTTTTTTTTTTTTTGTATTTTTTTTAATTCTTTAATTGCTATATTAAATAATTTTATAGTTTTATTTAAATTAATAATATGTATTTTATTATATTTTGTGTAAATATAAGGTTTCATTTTTGGATTTCAATATTTTGTTTGATGACCAAAATGTATACCTGCTTTTATCATTTTTTTAATTGAAAAATTAATCATTTTTTTTACCATTTATTTAAAAAAATATATTTTTATATTATTATATACATATATTTTATATTAAATATATATATTAAGGAGTTAATTTATGATTATTAAAAATAATAAAGATATTAAAAATATGTTTTTAGTAAGTAGTATAGTAAAAGATTTATTATTATATGTTTCAAAATATATAAAACCTGGAATTTCTACAGGTTATATAAATGATAAATGTCATAATAAAATTGTAAATTATTATAAAGCTTATCCTGCTGTTTTAGGATATATGAATTATCCTAAATCTATATGTACTTCTATAAATAATGTTGTATGTCATGGTATACCAAGTTATAATTGTATTTTGAAAAATGGAGATATTGTAAATATAGATATTTCTATTTTTAAAAATAAATATTATTCTGATTCTTCTAAAATGTTTTTTGTTGGTACACCGAATATTAATGTTTTAAAATTATGTACTGTTACTTATAATAGTATTTTTTATGCTCTTAAGTATGTAAAAAATAATAATAAAATTAATTTAATTGGAGAAAATATACAAAATTATGTAGAAAATTATGGTTATTCTGTAGTTAAAAATTATTGTGGTCATGGAATAGGAAAAAAGTTACATGAATTTCCTCAAATTTTACATTATAAAAATAATTATAATTTACGTATGAAAACTGGTATGATATTTACTATTGAACCTATGGTTAATTTAGGAAATAATAAAACTTATATTGATGAAGATGGATGAACAGTTAAAACAAAAGATAATAGTCTATCAGCTCAGTATGAACATACTATTTTAGTAACTAAAAATGGTTATAAAATTTTAACTTTATAATTTTTTATTTTTTATAATATATTTTTTTAAATTTTTTTCATAATGATTTTAATATATGTTTTTTTTTAATTTTATTAAAATTTGTTTTTTTATAATTAAAAATATTATTTTTTATATTTATTTTTTTAACTATTATTTTTGTTTGAAATATATTTTCTTTATATAAATTTATATCTGATAGGTCATAAATATTTTTATATTTTTTTGATATAAAATTTTGTAAAGAATTAATTTTATAATTTATAAATATTTTTTTTTTTTTATTATTTTTTATAATTTCATAAATTTTATAATTTATTATAATTATATCTGATTTAAATTTAGAAATTAAATAATTTATTGTTTTTAGAGTGGGGGAATATATATCATATGTATATATTTCTAAATCTATTTTAATAATAAAAATTTTATCTTTAATATAATTATAATATATATATATATATATATGACTTTTATTTAATAGTGATATTATATTATATAAAATTTTATTTTTTTCATTTTTTTTATTATTATAATATTCCTTTTTTTCATATATATTTAATATTTTATTATTTATAATTAATGATATATTTTTAAATATTTTTTTTAGATTATCAAAATTATATTTTTTATTGAAAAAATTTAATATTTTTTTTTTATTTTTTTTATTAAAATAATATATTTTATATATACATAAATTTAATTGTTTGCTTATATTATTATATATATTTATATTTTTTTTTTTCATATTTTATATATATTATGTTTTTTTTTTAAAGATATTATTTTTCTAAAAATTATATTATTATTTTTTATTTTTTTTTTAAAATATCCTTCTCTTTCTAATTGAAATATTTTATTTTTGTTATTTAATATATCTTTATTTATATATCCTATTTTTTTTATTATAGATTTTTTATTTAAATATTTTAAGAATTTATTATTATTATTTTTTATAATATTATTTTTTTTAAATAAATATTTAAAAAAAATAAATTTAGTTTTTATTGAATCTTTTTTTGAAATTCAATGTATTATTTTATATTTTTTCTTTATATTATTTTTTTTTAATATTTTACATTTTATATATTTAATTTTTTTTTTATTTAAAATAATATTTTTTATATATATTATTTCAGAATATTTTAATTTAAATTTATTGTTTATTAATAATTTTAATTTATTATATTTTATATTTTTATTAATATTAATATCTTTTTTATCTATATATATTTTTTTATATAAATGTATTTTTCTTTTACCTAAATTATTATTATTTGGATGATTAAATATATATATATTTTTTTTTTTTTTTATATTTGTTAAAATTAATTTTATAGGATTTATTATTCCCATAGTTCTTGGAGAAATTTTATCTAAATCTTTTCTTAAAAAATTTTTTATTACATTAATGTTTATTATACTTTCTTGTTTACTTATTCCTAAAGATTTACAAAAATCTAATATAGATTTATTAGTATAACCTTTATTTCTCATTCCTGATATTGTCATTAATCTTGGATCATTTCATTTATTAATTATTTTTTTTTTTATTAAAATATTTATCTTTCTTTTAGAAGTTATATTATTTGTAATATTTAATCTTGAAAATTCATATTGTTCTGGTTTATGTTTTATATTTATATTATTTAGAATTCAATTATATAATATTTTATTGTTTTGAAATTCTAATGTACATAGTGAATGACTTACTTTTTCTATAGAATCTGCAATACAATGAGCAAAATCATATGTTGGGTATATACATCATTTATTTTTTGTTTTTATATGTTTAGTATATTTTATTCTATATAAAATTGGATCTCTTAATATTATATTTTTTGCTTCCATATTAATTTTTGCTCTTAGACAAATTTTTTTTTCAGAAAAAAATCCTTTTTTCATTTTCTTAAATAAAATAATATTATCTTTAATACTTCTGTTCCTAAAAGGACTATTTTTACCTTTTTTTTTAAAATTTCCTCTATATTTTTTTATTTTTTTTATAGGTAATTCATCTATATAAGCTAATTTTTTTTTTATTAATATTAATGCATAATAATAATATTTATCAAAATAATCTGATGCATATTTTATTTTTTTATTTCATTTATAACCTAATCATTTTATATCTTTTATTATAGAATTAATATATTTTTTTTTTATTGTATTTGGATTAGTATCATCAAATCTTAAATTACATATTCCATTATAATATTTTGCTATCTCAAAATTTATAAATATAGATTTGGCATGTCCTATATGCAAATAACCATTTGGTTCTGGTGCAAACCGTGTTATAATTTTTTTATATTTTTTATTTTTTATATCTTCATTTATTTTTTTATATATAAAATTTTTATTATTCATTTTATTTATTTTTATTTTTTGTAAATAATTAATTATTTAAATTAAAAATTAATATTTTTAATTAATTTATAATAATTTTTATTGTTTTTTATTTAATTTAAAAAATTTTAATTTATTATTTTTAATATTTATAAATATTATTAATATATTTTTTGTTAATTTTATTAAAAAAAAACATATTTTTATTAATAATATTCTATCAAAACTTGATAGTTTTTCTCATTTTTTAAATATATTTTAATAATGTTAATTTTATTTTTATATTAAATTTTTTCTATTTTTTAACTAATTTTGTATTATATATATTTTCTATAATTATAATTAATATATTTTTTTATTTTAATTTTTTATAGAATTATATAATTTATAAATATTAAAATTTATATAATTACATAAATATATTTTATATGAATATAAAGTTAAATTTATATATTTTTTTATTACTTATGTAATAATGAACTATTTTCTATTTTATATATTAATTTTACTATATATTTTTAATGTAGAATAATATTTTATACTATATTTAAATTATTTATATTATTATTTATTAATATAATTATATAAAATAAATTTATTTTTTAATTTTTTTAATTATGTTATATATAAATATATTTATTCTTAGAAAATATTTTTATTTATTAATATATCTATTTTTTTTATAATTTTTTATTTTGAATAATTTTAAAATTTTTTATTTATATTAAAATATTATTAGAATATATATAATATATATGTATATACTATTTTTTTGTTTTTTATAATAATAATATTTATTTAATAAGATGTAATTAAAATTATTAAATAATTTATTAATTTTTATTTTGGTATTTATAATGTATATTCAATTTTTAGGTACTAATGCTGGTTCTCCTTCTATAAGAAGAAATGTTAGTAGTATAGCTCTTATTTTAAATGATAATATAAATGAAATTTGATTATTTGATTGTGGTGAAGGTACACAACATCAAATTTTATATACATCTATAAAATTAAATAAAATTAAAAAAATATTTATTACTCATATGCATGGTGATCATATTTTTGGTTTAATTGGTTTATTAACTAGTAGATCTATGCATAGTTCTAGTAGTTCTTTAGAAATTTATGGTGTTAAAGGTATAAAAAAATTTATTAATTTATCTTTAAAATTAACTAATTGTTATATTAATTTTCCTTTAAAGATATTTGAAATTAAGGAGGGTAAATTATTTAATAATGGTAATTATAAAGTAAGTTGTTTTTTATTAAATCATACTTTAGAATGTTATGGTTTTTATATAAAGCAATGTGATAAATCTGGTCATTTAAATGTAAAAAAGTTAATATCTAAAGGTATATATCCTGGTCCTGTATATAAAATATTAAAATTAGGTAAAAAAATTATTTTAAATAATGAGATTATAAATGGTAAAAAATATTTAGGTAAAAAAAAAATTGGAAAAAAAATAGCTATTTTAGGAGATACTTCACCTTTTAAAAAAAAATGTAATTATTTATATAATTTAGATTTATTAGTATATGAATCAACTTTAGATAATAATATGTATAGAGAAGCTAATTCTAGAGGTCATTCTACTAATATACAAGCAGCTATAATTGCTAAAAAATATAATGTAAAAAAATTAATAATTACTCATTTTAGTTCTAGATATTCTTATAAAGATCTTATTATTATGTTAAATGATTGTTGTAAATATTTTACTAATACAAAAATAGCAAGAGATTTTTTTATCTTTAAAATATAATAAAAATATTTTATTTATAAAAAAATTTAATATTAAACTGAAAATTATATCTTGTAATTTATGTAAATATAATAATAATCTACTTATAATAATAATTTTTAATATATTATTTATAATATTTAAATATCATTTTTTTTTATTTTTAAATAATATAATTCAAAAACTACAAAATATTGTATGACCAGATGGAAATGAACTATCTTTTCTATTTTTTCAATTATTTCTTAATCAAAATGGTATTTTTATTTTTTTTTTTTTAATTTTATTTAATATATTTATATATGGTCTTTTTATAAATATTGTTTTTTTTATTATATTTTTTATTAATAAAGATATTAAAGGTATTATTATTAATGATAATATTTTTTTTTTTTTAATTTTATTTTTTTTATTTTTAATATATATATATATAAATATTATATGTGTAATTATTACTAACGGAAATTCTATTATTTTATTAATTATATATAATATATATATTATATTAAAATAAGTTTTATTTAAGAATATTAATATTTTTTTCATTTTTTTATTTTTTATATATATTTTTTATAAAATATTAATGATTTATTTCATATTAAAATTTATAATAATTATTTTATATATATTTTTATAAAATATTTATTTTTTAATATTTGAATTATTATATAATAAATCTTAAAAAAATTTAAATATTTTATTTAAATAGGAATATTATGTGTAATATTGGTATATTTTATGGTAGTGATACTGGTAATACTAAAAAAATTGCTTTTAAAATCAAAAAGAAAATATCTAAATATTTTAATTCAGATGTAATAGATATTTATAAGAGTTCTAAAAATAATTTTTTAAATTATGATATATTTATATTAGGTACTTCTACATGATATTATGGTGAATTACAATATGATTGGAATATTTTTTTGAATTCATTAAAAAAAATAAATTTTTCTAATAAAATAGTTTCTTTTTTTGGTTGTGGTGATCAAAAAAAATATAGTAATTGTTTTTGTAATGGAATTTATAGATTATATAATATTATTTTAAAAAAAAATGCAAAAATAATAGGTTATTGACCATCAATAAATTATAAATTTAATAAATCTAAAAGTTTATTAAATAAAAAATATTTTTTTGGATTAATTATTGATGAAGATAATCAAAATAATTTAACAAATAAAAGAATACGTATTTGAGTGAGTAAATTAATTTTAGATATATATAATAATATATAATGATATTATTTTTAATATTTTATTTATTTTTTATTGTTTTTTATAATATATAATTATATTATTATTTAATAAATTGATTTATAGGTTTAAATATAATGTTGAATATTAAAAATATTAATATATTTAATAAAAAAGTATTATTAAGATTAGATTTAAATGTTCCAATTAAAAATAAAGTTATTATGTCTTATAAACGTATAGAATTATCCTTACCTACTATAAAATATGTTATAAAAAAAGGTGGTTATTTAATAATATTATCTCATTTAGGAAGACCAATTGAAGGTAAATATGATAAAAATTTTTCATTATTACCGATAGTAAAATATTTAAGAAAAAAAATTAATATATCTATTAAATTAGTTAATAATTATTTAGATATTGATAATTTAAAATTAAAATATAAAAATAAAATTTTAGTATTAGAGAATGTTAGATTTAATATTGGTGAAACTAAAAATTGTAATATTTTATCAAAAAAATATGCTAAATTATGTGATATTTTTGTTATGGATGCTTTTGCAACTGCTCATAGAAAACATTCTTCTACATATGGAATAATAAAATATGCTCCAATATCTTGTATAGGTATTTTATTTTTAAAAGAAATTAAAATATTATCTAAATTAATTTCGAATCCTTGCAGACCATTAATTTCTATAGTAGGTGGATCTAAAATTTCTACTAAATTTAATATATTAAATAATTTAGCTAAAAAATCAGATACTTTGATTGTTGGTGGGGGTATTTCAAATACATTTATATCTATAGATAATGAAGTAGGTAAATCTTTATATGAACCTTCTTATATTAATAAAGCAAAAAAATTACGTAATAAATATAATATTCCTGTACCAATTGATTGTAGGGTAACAAAAAAAATTTCAAAATCTTCGAATTCTTATATTAAAAATGTTAATAATATTTCTAGTAATGAAGAAATTGTAGATTTTGGAAATGAAACTATTAAATATTTATATAAAATACTTGTAAAAGCAAAAACTATATTATGGAATGGACCTGTAGGTATATTTGAATATCCAAATTATCGTAAAGGTACTGAAATGATAGTTAAAGCTATATTAAAAAGTAATGCTTTTAGTATAGTTGGGGGAGGGGATACAATATTAGCATTAGAATTATTTGGAATATCTGATAAAATTTCTTATATATCTAGTGGAGGTGGTTCATTTTTAGAATTTATACAAGGTAATAAATTACCTGTTATTTCTATTTTAAAAAAAAATAAAAATAAAATTAATTAAAAATTATTATTATAAATAATAATATTTTTATATAATTTAAAATAATTATAAATTTAAAAATATTTTATACAAAATATAATATTAAATTAAAATTTATAATTAATTTTTTAAAAAATAATAATTTATTTATTTTTTTATAATTTAATAAAAATATTATTTTTTATTACCTGTTATATTTATATTATTAATTAGTATTGACCCTGTTTTTATTTTAGAATTATTATTTACATCATTACTTATATTTTTTATATTTTTATATAAATTTATTAAATTACCTGATATTGTAGCTTCATTTATATAATATTTAATTTTTCCTTTTTTTACTAAATATCCTGATATTCCTTTTGAATATAATCCTGAATTTATATTTAATCCTTCACCTAAAAATTTATCTATAATAATTCCATTATTCATTAATTTTATTAATTTTTTGAAAGATATATTATTTTTTTTATTTATAATTACTCAATTATGAATTCCTCCAGAATTAAATGTATTTTTTTTTTTTAATTTTTTTGAATAATATGAATTTAATATTCATGTTTTTAATATACCATGTTTTATTATATAATATTTTTTTGTATTTAATCCTTCATTATCAAATGGTTTTGTACCTATACCTTTATATAAATAAGGATTTTCTATAATATTTATTCATTTAGGAAATATTTTTTTATTTAACTTTTTATATAAATAAGATATTTTATTATATATATTTTTTCCATTTATAAAATAATATAAATATTCTAATATTTCGCTGCTTATTTCATTATTAAATATTACAGAATATTTATTAGTCTTTATATTTTTTTGTTTTATTTTTATATTTATATTTTTAGTTATTTTTTTACTTAAATATTTATAATTTTTTAATATATCTAATAGTTTATGTCTATATAAATATATAGTATCAGATTCAATTATATTTTTATATTTTATTATAATATCATGTATTATTAAATAATAATTACATTTATAAATTTTTATTTTTTTATAATCATTATATATAATATATATATTTTTATATTTATTAAATATAGTATTATCAACTATAATATTTTTATTTAAATTTATTGAATTTTTTTCTATATTTTTTAATATATTAATCATTTTTTTTATATTAATATCATCTTTAAAATATATTCCTAATTTTTTTTTTTGTTTTTTAATAAATATATTTTTATTAGGTAAATCATTATTTTTATCTATTGATATATAATTAATTGTATTATTAATATAATTAATACATTTTTTAATATTTTTTTTATTTAAATTATTTAAAATAATATTACATTTTTTTCCATTTAAATATGAAATTATATTTAGTAATATATTTTTTTTAAAGTTTATATTTTCTATATTTTTATTTTTTATTTTTATATTTACTTCTTTATTAATTTTTAATTTAATTTCTATTTTTGAATTTGTTTTTTTTTTAATTATTTTAAATATTTTTTTTATTTTTTTTGCATATTTATATATAATATTATTATTATTCATAATTTGTTTTTTTATTTTTATTTTAAAAATATATTATATGTATATAATATATATTATATTTTAATTATTTATTAATCAAATATTGTATAAAAAATTATGTTAATAAAAAATAATATTCCTTCTGGAAAAAATATTCCAAATGATATTTATGTTATTATAGAAATTCCTTTAAATACACATTATGTAAAATATGAGAAAAATAAAAAATATAATTCTATTTGGGTAGATAGATTTATTAAAATTCCTATATTTTATCCATTTAATTATGGTTATATTAATAATTCTTTATCAAAAGATGGAGATTATTTAGATGTATTAGTAATATGTAAGCATTCATTATATATAAATTCAATTATACATTGCCGCCCTATAGGTGTATTAAAATTATTAGATGAATGTGGAGAAGATAATAAAATATTAGCAATACCTAATTATAATATCACAGATGAATATGATTCTATACAAGATATATGTGATATATCAAAAGATATATTAAATAATATATTATATTTTTTTAAACATTATAAAGATTTAGATAAAAATAAATGGATAAAAATTGATAATTGATATGATGTTAATGAAGCAAAAAATATTATTTTAAATTCAATAAATTTATATAAAAAAAATAAATAAAGTATTATATTTTTCTTATAAGAATTAATTTTCTTATAAGAAAATTTTATTTCTTATTACCTGATAATTTTAATATTAATAAATATAAATTAATAAAATCTAAATATAAAATTAATGCTCCTAATATAGAATATTTTTTTATTTTTTCGTTATTATTTATTATATTTTTTCCTATTTCTTTTAATTTTTGTATATCTCATACTATTAGTATAGTAAATGATAATATACTTATATATGAAGTTATAAAAATAATTAAAGAACTTTTTAATATTATATTTATTATAGTACTTATAACGCTACCTACTATTAATATTAATGAAATATTTCCTATTTTTGTTATATCATTTTCTATTATATATTCTATGTAATTCATTATAAGAAATATGATATTACATATTAAAAATGATATTATTATTGAAATATAATTATATATTAAAAATATATTTGAAATAGATATTCCTGTTAATATTAAATATAATATATACATTAACATAATACTATTTATATTAATTTTATTTATTAAATTAGAAATTAAAAAAATATTTAATAATTGAACTACTAATATAGTAAGTAAAAATAACTTATTAAAAAAAATTATTTCTAAAAAAAAAGGTATTTTAATTATATATCATGATATAAATAATGTTATTAATAAACCAAATAATATTCAACTATATATTTTATTAATATATTTATTAATATTATAATATAAATATTTTTTCATAATAATATTTTCCTTAATTTAAAAAATATGTAATTAATTTATTTTTAATTAAATATAATTTTTTTATTTTTTTATAATATTTTATTTAATTAATGCATTAAATTTTTTTTTTAATTTTTTTTTACATATATTTATAATATTATTTATTTTTTTTGTTTTTAATGTTTTTTTATTATCTTGTATATTTAATCTTAAAGTTATATTTTTTTTTTTACTATCTTTTAAATTATTATTATATATTTTAATAATATTAATTTTTTTAATTAATTTTTTATTTATTAATAAACATGATTTAATTAATTTATCTATAGATATTTTTTTATCTATAATTAGTGTTATATCTCTATTATTATTTTGATATTTTGGTATTTTTTTAATATTTATATTTTTTTTAAATAATATATTTTTAATATTTATTTCAAATAAATATATTGGATGTTTTAAAGAATATTTATATTGTATTTTTTTATTTAACATACCTATATATCCTATTTTTTTTTTTTTAAAAAATATATTTGCATTTTGATATTTATCTAATATTTGATTATTAGATTTTTTTATACTTAAATATTTTGCTTTTTTTTTTTTTTTAAATATATATATTAAATCTCCTTTAATATCATAAAAATCAAAATAATTATTATCTGTATATCATTTATTTTTATTTTTATAACCATATATTATTAGAGATAATTTTTTATATTCTTTTATTTTATTATTATTTTTTAATTTAAAACATGTTCCTAATTCAAAAAATTTTATGCTTTCTTGTTGTTTTTTTATATTAAAATATAAATTATCTATCATATTTGGTATTAATGAAGTTCTTAATAATTTCATATTTTTAGATAAAGGGTTATATATTTTAATATTTTTATATTTTTTAAAAAACAAATATTCTTTATATTTATTTATAAATTGAAAGTTTATTATTTCTTTATAACCTATATTTACTATTATATTTTTTATATTATTTATTTTTTCTGATATATTTTTTTTTTTATTAATTATTATATTTGTTTTAAAACTTTTAATTGGAATTTTATTATATCCATATATTTTTAATATTTCAGATATAACATCTTCTATTATTATAATATTTTTTTTTCATTTTGGTATTTTTATATAAAAGTATTTTTTTTTTTTTTTAATTATTTTACAATTTATTAGTTTAATAATATTTAATATTTTTTTTTTTTTAATGTAAAAACCTAATTTTTTTTTAATGTATTTATATTTAATTAATATAATTTTGTTTTTCTTTTTAATTTTTTTATTATTATATATTATATTAATTTTATTTATATTTCCTTTATATATTTTTTTTATTATTTCTGATGTTTTTTGTAAAAATATATTTTGTATGTTATTAAAATTATTACTTATATATTTATTATTTTTTTTGTTGGAATTATTATTTTTAATAATATATTTATATTCATATAAGGGTGCAATTAAAATTAAATTTTTAGTTTTTTTTGTTATATAATATTTTTTTATATTTTTATTTATTAAAAAATTTTCTTTTATATTTATAATTTTATTATTAATTTTATTATATTTAATTATTTTATTTAGATCTAAATATATAATTTTTTGACCAGATTGTATTAAGATATAATTTATTATATCTTTTATATTATTATTAATTTTTATATCTAATAAATTTAATTTATCTAAATATTTTATTTTTATTTTTTTATTTATATTTTTAATATTATTTATAATTATATATTTATAATTAATTATATTTTTATTTAAATTTTTATTTTTTATTATTATATTTAATTTGTGTAATTTTTTATTTTTTTTTTTTTTAATATAAATATTTTTTTTAATTAATATTGATATTTCTTTACATATTGAATATATATTATTACAATATAATTTATTATAAGGTATATTAATTTCTAATAAATTTATTTTATTAAAATATTTAATATTTTTTTTTAATATATATTTTTTTTTATATAATATAAAAATGTATTTTTTATTATATTCTTTTTTTTTAAAATTAAAATAATTGTTTTTAATATCATTTTTATTAATTAAAATATATTTATTTTTTATATTTTCTTTAATATATTTTAAATATTTTTTATATATTTTATTTTTATATTTTATTTTTATACATATTCATTTAAATGAATATATTTTATATGATATAATTTTTTTTATTATATAATTTTTATTTTTATTTATATTAATATAATTTGTTTCAAAACCACTATTATTTAATAAATTAATTATATTTTTAATATTTAAATTATTTTTTATATATTCTTTAATTCATTCTTTATAAAATTTCATTTTTATACCAAAAAGATTAAAATTGTTTTAATAATTTAATATTATTTTCATATAATAATTTTATATTTTTTATATTATATTTTATCATTATTAATCTTTCTATTCCTAAACCAAAAGCTATTCCTGAATATATTTTTGAATTAATATTTAAATTATTTAATATTTTTGGATGTATTAAACCACATCCTAATATTTCTAATCATTTATCATTTTTATTTTTTATAAATACTTCTGCTGAAGGTTCCGTAAAGGGAAAATATGATGGTAAAAATTTTATATTTATTTTTTTTTTAAAAAAATATGTTAAAAATTTGATAATTATATATTTTAAATTAGAAAAATTTATATTCTTATCTATTAAAAATAAATCTAATTGATGAAAAACAGGTGTATGAGTTTTATCATAATCTTTTCTGAAAACACATCCTGATGTAATTACTTTTATAGGAGGTTTATTTTTTTTCATATATTTTACTTGTGAACATGATGTTTGAGTACGTAATAAAATATTTTTATTAATTCAAAATGTATCTTTTTTAGATCTTGAAGGATGATATTTATTTATATTTAATAAATCAAAATTATAATATTTATTTTCTATTTCATTACCTATTATATTTAGAAATCCTAATTCTTGAAAAAATTTTTCTATTTTGTGTAAAGTTATAGTAATAATATGTTTATTTCCTATAGTAGGTTCTCTTCCAGGAAGGGAGATATCTATATATTCTTTATTTTTTTTAATATTTTTATTTAATATATATTTTTTTTTTAAATATATTTTATTTTTTATATATTTTTTAATTTTATTAATTATTTTACCTAATATAGGTTTTTTATTTTTTGGTATTTTTTTTATATTTTTTATTAATATATTTATATATCCTTTTTTACCTAAATATTTTATACGTATTTTTTCTATAGATTTTATATTATTTTTATTTTTAATGTCTTTATTAAATTTATTTATATATTTATTAAAATTTAACATTTATTTTATTTAAAATAAATTATTTATTATTTTTAATTAATGATATTATTTTATCAAAACTTTTATCATTTTTATTTATTATTTCAAATAATATTTTTCTATTTATATTAAAAAAATTTTTTATTTTATTTATAAATTTACTATATGTTAATCCATATTTTCTTACTTTAGCGTTTATTTGTAAAATTCATATTTTTCTAAAATATCTTTTTTTTTGTTTTCTATCTCTATAAGAATATTGTCCTGATTTAATTACTGCTTGTTTTGCTGATTTATAAGTTTTTGATCTACAAGAATAATATCCTTTAGCTTTTTTAATTATTTTTTTATGTTTTCTATGAGCAGATACTCCTTTTTTTACTCTAACCATAATTTTTACCTATTAATTTATTATTATAAATAAGGATTTATTTTTTTTATTTTTTTACTAATTGATTTATTTACTATCTTTTTTATTTTTAATTTTCTTTTTCTTTTTTTATTTTTTTTTGTTAAAATATGACGTAGATTACAACATTTAAATTTTAATTTTCCTAAAGAAGTTTTTTTAATTCTTTTTTTAATTGATTTAATAGTTTTTATTTTTGGCATATTATTTGTTTTTGGATATTAATATCATTGAGATTTGTCTATTTTTTATTATTTCTTTTATAAAATTAATTTTATTATTATTTTCTTTTATATTTTCTTTAATATCATTTAACATATTAATTGCTAAATTTTTATGTATTATTTCTCTACCTCTTAATATAATTGATATTTTTATTTTATAACCTTTATTTATAAATTTTATTATATTTTTTATTTTTGTATTATAATCGTTTTTATCTGTATTAAATCTAAATTTTATTTCTTTTATTTGTATTTTTTTATTGTTTTTATATTTTTTAATATTTTTATTTTTTTTATATATATATTTTCCATAATTAAATATTTTACATATTGGTGGATTAAAATTTGGATTTATTTCTACTAAATCTAAATTTAAATTTTTAGCTATTTTTATAGCTTCTTTTGTTAGAATTATATTTTTATTTTCATTATTATTATTATTATTTATTAATTTTATCTTATAACTTTTAATTTCATTATTAATTCTATGTTTTTTAAAATATATATTTTTTTTATAAATGTTAATAATATTATCCTTATTTAAATTTTTTTATTTTATAATTAATTTTTTTAATAAATTTTTTTAATGATATTTTATATATATTATTATTTTTATAAGATCTTACACTTATTTTTTTTAATAATTTTTCTTTGTTACCACATATTATTATATAAGGTATTTTTTGTAAAATATATTTTCTTATTTTAAAGTTTATTTTTTTATTTTTGAAATCTCCTATAGAATTAATATTATTTTTAATTAATTTATTTAGTACATATTTTGAATATTTTATATATTTTAATGAAATATTTATTACTACTATTTTAATAGGTGCTAATCATAAAGGAAATTTTCCATTATATTGTTCTATAATAATACCTATAAATCTTTCTAATGAACCTAATATTGCTCTGTGTATAATTATAGGATTTTTTTTTTTATTATTTTTATTTAAATATGTAATATTTAATTTTTTAGGTAAAAAATAATCTATTTGTATAGTTCCACATTGTCATTTTCTATTTAAATAATCTTTTAAAATAAATTCTATTTTTGGTCCATAAAAAGCTCCTTCTTTTTTTTTAATTTTAAATTTTATTTTTTTTTTTTTTAATAATTTAATGATTTTTTTTTCTATTATATTTCATATTTTTTTATTACCTAAGTATTTTTTTGGTCTTGTTGATAAAAATATATTTATATTTTTAAATTTAAATATTTTATATATTTCATAAATCATTTTAATACATTTTAATATTTCTATATCAATTTTTTTAGGTATACAAAATATATGAGCATCATCTTGAATAAATGATTTTGTTCTCATTAATCCATGTAAAGATCCAGAATTTTCATTTCTATGACATATTCCAAATTCTGATATCCTAATAGGTAAATTTTTATAAGATTTTATTCCTTGTTTATATATTTCTATATGCCCTAAACAATTCATAGGTTTTATACATAATATTTTATTTTTATATTTTGTATAAAAAATATATTCTTTATAATTTTTTCAATGACCACTTTTAATTCATATATTTTTATCAATTAAAAATGTAGTACTTACTTCTTGATATTTATATTTTTTTAATTTTTTTCTTATTATTTTTTTTATATTTTCTATAAGTATAAGTCCATTATTGTGTCAAAATACCATTCCTGGAGATATATCACTAATATGGTATAAATTTAAATTTTTATTTAATATTCTATGATCTCTTTTTTTTAACATATTTATATTGTTTTTTTTAAATAAATTATAATTAAATTTTATTTATTTTTTTAAAATTAATTAAATATTATTATATAATATATTATATATTAATTATTATATAATATAGTAGGATTTTGTGTGTATAAAAAGTCATTTAATTTTTTGTTTATTTTTTATAATATTTTTTGTAAAAATTTTAAATCTATTTAATATTTATTTAAATATATTATATATTATACCTATTTCTTTTATATCATGTATATTACCTGATATAGATCATCCTAAATCTTTTTTAGGAAATAATTTAAAATTTATATCTATTAAAATATTTAATTTTTTTGGACATAGAACTATTACTCATAGTTTGTTTGGTTTAATTTTATTTGTTTTATTTATTATATATATAAATTTTTTTTTATTTAATTTTGATTTTGATATAATTTTTATTATATTTTTAAGTTATTTTAGTCATATTTTATGTGATATGTTTACATATAAAGGTATAATTTTTTTATGACCATTAAAATTTAAATTTAGAATTCCTATTTTTTATTTTTTTTTAAATAAAAAAAATGAATATTATTTTTGTGTTTTTTTATTATTATTATCTATAATAATATATAAATTTATTTATATTAAAAATATATTAATAATTTATTTAAATATATGTTTACATTATATCAATCTAATAATTTAGATATTTTAAAAAGAAATATATTATATATTATAAAAAATAATAAAATAAATAATATTTTTACATCAAATATATTTATATTAGTTTCTAATAAAAATATATCTTTAAATTTAAAAATTTTTTTATCAAAAGAAATAGGTATATGTGCAAATTTTAAATTTTTATTAGTTGGAAAATTTATATGAAAATTTTGTAAAAATATTATACCTGATTTATCTAAAAAATATTATTTTAATAAATATAATTTAATTTGGATAATATTTAATATATTACCTAAAGTTATTAATTTAAAAGAATTTTATTTTATTAAAAAATATTTAAAAAATGATTATAATTATGAAAAATTATTTAATTTATCTATAAAAATTTCTAATATATATGATGAATATTTAATGTATAGAATAGATTGATTATATGAATGAAAAAATTATAGATATATAAAAAATATAAATAATTCTATACATCAAAAATGACAATCTATATTGTGAAGAAAAATAATAAAATATTTTATTTATAATTTTTCTTATAAATGAAATAAATCAGATCTTTATTTAAAGATTTTAAAAATATTAAGTAATAAAAGATTTATTTTTCCTAAAAATATTATTAATTATATTTGTATATATAATATATCATCTATTCCTCCTATTTATTTAAATATTTTATATTCAATATCTAAATATAAAAATATTTATTATTTTTTATTTAATCCATCATATAAATTTTGATATGAAAAAATTTATTTTGATGTTAAAAAAAATATATTATTAAAAAAAAATAAAAAAAATAATTTTATTTATAAATTTTATAATAATAAAAATAATTATAATTCATTATTACTGAATTATGGAAAAAGTTTATCTGAAGTTTTATTATTATTATTACAATTTAATATTAGAGAAGTAAATTATTTTATAAAATTTAATAATATTAATGATGATAATTTAAATATTATTAAAAATAATATATTAAATTTTAAAGATATTATTATAGATAAAAAATATAAAAATAATTCTATAATAATTAGTAAATCTTATGGTTATTTAGAAGAAATTAAAAAATTAAAAGATTTTTTATTAAATTTAATTGTTAATAAACATTTTAATGTAAATGATATAATAGTTAATGTTACTGATGTTAATATATATTATCCTTATATTAATTCTATATTTTCGGATTTTGAGTGTAAAAAATATTTACCATATAAAATTTTAGAACATAATAATGTTTATGAAAATGAATTATTAAATATATTTTTAAATTTATTAAATATATCTAATTTAGAATTTAATTTTAATGAATTATTATCTTTTTTTAAAAAAAAGATAATATTTAAAAAATTTAATATAAATTATGAAGAATTAAAACTAATTATATATATTATTAAAAATATAGGTTTAAATATAGATTTAAAAAAAGATATTTTTTATAAAAAATTTAATTATTTAACTTGAATAAATGGTTTAAGAAGAATATTGTTAGGTTTTTGTATAAATAATGAATATTGTATTTGAAATAATATTATTCCTTATACGTTTTCATCAAATAATTTTTATTATAATTTAATTGAAAAAATATGTGATTTTATTTATAAAATATTATATTGGAAAGATATTTTAAATAAAAAATATTTATTTCATGATTGAATTTTTATTTGTATAAAATTTATAAATGTTTTTTTTTATAAAAAATATATTAATAAAAGTATATTTTTAAATAAAAAAAATTTTTTAGATGTTTTAGAAAGTTATAATATATGTAAATTCAACAAAAATATAAATATTAATATTTTTAAAAAAATGTTAGTTAATTTTTTTAAATATAAAAATAAAAAAAAAATTTATTCTATAAATCATATAAATTTTTGCTCATTTATTTATTCTGAATCTTTATTTTTTAAAATTGTTTGTTTAATAGGTATGAATGAAAATATATATCCTAAAAATAAAATTTATTGTGATTTTAATTTAATTAATTCTAATTTAAGATTAGGTGATCGAAATAAAATAAATTATGATAAATATTTATTTTTACAAAAAATTTTATTTTGTAATAAAATATATATTAGTTATATTAATTTTTGTTTTTTAAAAAATAATTTTTGTTTTCCTTCTATACTTTTAGTATTTTTTAAAAATTATATAGATACATTTATAAATAAAATTAATTTTTATAAACCAAATAAAAAAAAAATTATATATATTAAAAAAAATATAATTAAAAATAAATATAATTTAAATATTTTTAATTATATAAATAAAAGTAATTATTATAATATATATAAAAATATATATATTATTAATTTAGTAGAATTACATAATTTTTGATTAAATCCTATTAAATATTTTTTATATTTTTTTTATAAAATAAATTATTTTATTTCTGATATTTATATTAATAAAAATGAATTTTTTAATTTAAATATAAAAAAAATTTATTTAATTAGATATAAAATTATAGATATTTTGGTAAGATATGGATATAGTAAAAATATTTTTTTATATTTACAAAATTTAAATTTTTTACCCTTAAATTTTTTTGGTAACATATTATGAGAAAAAGAAAAAAAAAATATTTTATTTTTAGTTAATAATATAAAAAAATATTATTTTAATGTAAATAAAGTTAATATTAATATTAAATTTAATAATTTTTGTATTAAAGGTAATATATATAGATATGATAAATTTGGTTTATTTCAATGATTACCTAAAAATTTAAATTTAATAGATGCTTTATTATTTTGAATAGATCATTTAATATATTGTTATATTGGAGGTAATAATTGTAGTTATTTATATGGATATAATGGTATATGATATTTTAAACCTTTAAATAAAGAAAAATCTATAAATTATATTAATAAATATGTAAATGCATATTTAAATGTTTATAATTATCCATTATTTTTTTTACCTAAATCTTCTAATATATGAATTTTTTCTTCTTATAATATTAATAGTAAAAAATTATTGAATAAATTTAATTTAATTAAAGCTAAAAAAAAATTATTTGATAATTTATATGGAAATTTTTTTATAGAGGGAGAAATTAATAATATATATGTATCTTATATAATTAAAAAATATTATAATTTTTTAAATATTAAATTTATAATTTCTGAAATAGAAAAGTGATTATTACCTGTTTTTAATAATTTATTAATTAATTATAAAAAATATTAATAATTTTATGATAAATAATTTAAATTTTTTAGATATATATTTAGGAAAATCTAATTTAATAGAAGCTTCTGCTGGTACTGGAAAAACAAATATTTTATCATTATTGTATTTACGTTTTTTGTTAAATATAAATATAGAAAATAATTTTTCAAATTTATCTATAAATAATATATTAGTTGTTACTTTTACTGATTTAGCTTGTTTAGAAATAAAAAAAAGGATATTAAATAATATAAGAAAATTACGTATTTGTTTTATAAAAAATATTTTTTTTAATGATTATATAAGAAATATATTTTTATATATTAAAAATATTCCTAATATATTAGATATATTAATATATTATGAAAATAATATTGATATATCTTCTATATATACTATACACAGTTTTTGTAAAAAAATATTATTTTCTTATTTTATAAATTCAAATATAAATAATTCTTTAAGAATTTTAGATTATGAATATGATTTTTTTTATAAAATAATAATTTTATTTTGACGTAAATATTTTTATAATTTATCTTATAGTGTAAGTAAAATAATTTTTTTTTATTGATCTACTCCAGATAAATTATATAATTTTATATTTCCTATTTTAAATTTTATAGATTTTAAATTTACTAATATAACTAAATATAGTTCTATAGAAGATTGTTATAATAAAATTATTATTTTTATTAATAATTTTAAAGAATTATGAATCAAAAATTATAAAGAAATTTATAATTTTTTTATTAATTTAAATAATTTTTATAATATATATAATAAAAGAAAAATTAATATTTGATTTTATTATATAAATTTATGATGTAATAATAAAACTGTTAATTTTTATATTCCTTATTATTTAAAAAAATTTAAATATAAATATATTATAAAATATAAATTTTATTTTAATTTAAATATTAAAAATATTTTTTTATATGTAGAAAAATTATATATTAAAGTTAATGATTTATATAATTTTGTAATATTTAAGTGTTTAAAATATATTAAAATAAATATATTTAAATATAAAAAAAAGAATAATTTTATTAGTTTTGATGATTTAATAAGTAAAGTTAATTATATATTAAGTAATAATAATTTATTTACTAATATTATTAGAAATAATTTTCCTATATCTTTAATTGATGAATTTCAAGATACAGATTTTTTACAATATGATATTTTTAATAAAATATATATAAAAAATAATTTATTAAATAATACTAAAATAATATTTATAGGTGATCCTAAACAATCAATATATACTTTTAGAGGGGCTAATATATTTAATTATATTAAATCTAAAAATAATATAGATTTTTTATATATTTTAAATATAAATTGAAGATCTTCTTATTTTTTAATAAAAAGTATAAATTTTTTATTTAATAAAATTAATAATCCATTTATTTTTAAAGATACTAATTATTTGTTATCTTTACCTTCTTATAAAAATAAAAAATTAATTATTAGAAATAACAAAAAAATATTTAATAGTTTTAATTTTTTTATATTAAATAATTTGAATAGTTTAAATTATAAAAATAAAATAGCTAAGTTTTGTTCAATTAAGATATATAAAATTTTAAATTCTAATAATGTTTATTTATATAAAAATAATAATACTAAAAGAAAAATAATTCCTTCTGATATTTGTATATTAGTTCATAAAAACTATGAAATAAAAATTTTTTTTGATATTTTAAAAAAATTTTTTTTACCTATTAATTGTATATTAAATAAAAGTAATGTGTTTAATTCTTTAGAAGCTAAAGAAATTTTTTTTTTATTAAAAGCTATAATTTTTCCTAATTGTAAATCAAATATACGTAATGCTTTATCTATTGATTTATTTAATTATGATTTAAATAGTATTAATAAATTTATTAATGATAATATTTTATATATTAAAATTATTGATGATTTTTATTTTTATAATAATTTATGAAGTAAGTATGGTATATATTATTTATTAAATTTTCTTTTAAAAAATAAAATAAGAGATAATTTTTTTAATTATAAAAATAAACAATATAATGTAAATATATTACATATAGGTGAAATTTTGCAAAAAAAATTTTATTTAATTAATGATAAATTATTATTATTAAATTGATTAAATGAAAAAATTAATATTATATCTAATAATAATAAAGAATATTATTTACGTTCATTTTCTTATGAAAATGATGGAATTAAAATATCTACTATTCATAAATCTAAAGGATTACAATATAATATAGTTTGAATACCTTTTTTATTTTCTTTAAATAAATATAATAATTTTAATATTTATCATAATCGTAAAAATTGTAGAACTAATATAGATTTTTTAAATTTTGATAAATATAATAATTTAATGAATGAAGAATTAATTTCAGAAGAAATGCGTTTATTATATGTATCTATTACTAGATCTATATATATATGTAATATTATTTTATATGAAATATTTAATAGTAATATTAAATTTTATTTTACTTCCATAGGTAGAATTATAGGTAATAATAAAAAATTTAATTTTTCTGAAATTAACAAAAAAATTTTTGTTTTTAAAAAATGTAAATATATTAATTTTAAATTTATAAATATTATTGATTATATTAAAAAAAATAATTTTTATATTATTAAGTATTTTTTATATAAAAAAAATAAAGAATATAGAAATATTTCAAATATTAATAAAATAATTAATTATTCAAAAATTATTTTATTAAATAAAAAAAAAAAAATATTACATAATAATTTTATTAATAATTTAAATAATAATATTTTTTTTTTAAATTTATCTAAAGGAAAAAAAATAGGTTTATTTTTTCATAAAGTTTTAGAAAAAATTAATTTTAATATTAATATAGATAATAATTTTTTATTAAAATATATATATAATTATAATATTAAAAAAAAATACTTTTTTAATATTAAAAAAATATTATTTAATTTATTAAATGTAATTTTATATCCATTAAATATAAATTTAAAAAGTATTAAATCTAATAGTATATTAAAAGAATTTGATTTTTTTTTAAGTATAAATAAAATAAATTTTTTAAAATATAATAATATTATTAAAAAATATGATAAAATTTCATATTTATGTGATGATTTAAATATAAAAAATTCTATTAAAGGGTATTTAAATGGTGTTATAGATTTAATTTTTTTTTATAAAAATAAATATTATATTATTGATTATAAATCTAATTGATTTGGTAATAATATTTTATATTATAATAAAAATAATATTATAAATAATATAATTTTAAGAAGATATGATATTCAATATCAAATATATTCTATTGCTTTACATAATTATTTAAAATTAAATATTAATAATTATAATTATTCTACTAATTTTGGGGGTATATATTATATTTTTTTAAGAGGTTTATTTATTGAAAATAATTATAGATCTTATAATGGTATTTTATATATTAAACCTAATGAAAAATTAATTTTAAAATTAAATAATTTATTTAAAAATGGAAATTAATTATGTATTTTAATGAAATAGAAAATTTTTTATGAACATGTTATAAAAGAAAAGAAGCTAATTTATTAGATATATATTTTTCTAAATTTTATTTTAAAAAAAATAATTTTGATTATTCTATAATTATGTTATTTAGTTTTTTAATTAGTTTGTCTAGTAGATTAGGACATATATGTCTTCCAATTTTTAAGATTTTAAGTAAAGATATATTTACTAAATATATATATAATTTTTTAATATATTTTTTTAATAAATATATAAGTATATATGATAGTATAAATATTTTATTTAAATATAATTTTATAAGTTTTTTTTATAAGAAGAATATAACCCCTTTTATATTGTATAAAAATTATATTTATTTATATAAATTTTGAATTTATGAAAATTATATAGTTAAATTTTTTAAAAAAAATTTAGTTAAAAATGATATTATAAAAAATAGTAAAATTTTTTATATATTTAAATATTTTAAAAAATTTAATTTTAATATATATGAAAAAATTTGTATTTTAAATGTTTTTTTTAATAAAATATCTTTTATATCTGGTTCCCCGGGTACTGGAAAAACTACTATTATTATTAAGTTAATTTATATTTTATATAAATTATATAAAATAAAAAATAAAAATTTTATTAAAATAGTTTCTTTTACTGGAAAATCTTGTTCTAATTTAACTAATATTTTAAAGAAAAATTATAAAATATTTAATATTAAAAAAAATATTAATTTACCTAATAAAGTAATAACAATACATAAATTATTAAATTATAATTTAGATTTTAATAAAATGAATATTAAAAAAAATAATAATTTACAGTTTAATATTTTAATAATAGATGAATTTTCTATGATTGATGTTTTTACATTATATAATATTTTTTTATTATTAAATAAAAATTTTTTAAAAATAATATTTTTAGGTGATAGTAATCAAATAGGTCCTATAGAATCTTGTTCGTTATTGAATGAAATATGTAATTATAATTTTTCTTTTTTTAATAAAAGAAAAAATATATTAAAATTTTTATTTAAATATAAATTTAATTTTAATAAGTTTTTTATAAATATTAATAAATTAAATAATAATATATCATTTTTATTAAAGAATTATCGTTTTAAAAAAAATAAATATTTTAATATATTTTCTAATTTTATAAATTGTGGTAATTATAATGAAATTGATAAATTTATTATTAATAATAATTTTAATTGTAATATAAATTTTTATGATTCAGATAAATTTAATTATAATTTTTTAGTTAATTTTTGTTTAAAAAAATATAAAAATTATATTAATTATTTAAATAATAATAATATGAAATATAATAAATTATTATATTATTTTAATAAATTTCAAATTATTTCTATAATTAAAAATTCAAAGTTAGGTATTAATTATTTAAATAAATATATAAATAATTTATTTTTAAATAAATATATAAAAAAATATATAATTAAAAAAAATAAAATTTATTATATTGGTCAACCTATTATTATTACTAAAAATAATGATGATTTAGATATATTTAATGGAGACGTAGGTTTTATTATTTATATAAATAATATAATAAAAATTTTTTTTTCTAATTTTAATAATGATTGTAAAATTATTTATTTTAATGATTTTATTAATTGACAATTAACTTGAGTAATTACTGTACATAAATCTCAAGGATCTGAATTTGATCATATTTTATTAATTATACCTAATTATTTTTCTTCTATATTAAATAGAGAAATATTATATACTGCTATTACTAGAGCTAAAAAAAAAATTACTATTTATTCTAATAAAAATATATTTTTAAATAGTATAAAAAGAGAAAATAAAAAGTATAATAATATTATTAATAAGTTAAATTCTTTTTAATAATATATATATTATATATTAATATATATATAATATATTTTTATTTAAAATTATTAATAATAATATTTTTAAATTAATTCAATCTATATTAATATTTTTTTTAATATTTATTTCATTTTTTTTTATTAAATTTAATATTTTTTTAATTTCAGAATTATTATATTTATATAAATTTTTTATAAAATATTTAAATAAAATATTTAATAATATTATTTTAATATAGTTTTCATTTTTAATTTTATCTATTATATATAATATTTTTTCTATTTTTTTTTTATAAATTAATAAAATTATATTTTTAATATAATTATAATTACTATATTTATAATAAAAGATATCATTTTTATAATTAATTTTATTTTTATTACATATTATTATTAGTATGTTTTTTTTTTTTAAATATATTTTATCTATATTATTAAAATCATAATTTATTATTATATATATATTATTATTTTTGTTTATTTTTTTTAATATATTATTATATATATAATTATTTATTTTATTTATTTTTTCTATTATATTTATAATAAGTAATTTTTTGTTTGAAAATAAACTTTTATTTATTAAAATATTTTTTAATTTACTTCATTTATATTTATTATCTATTATAATATTTATAATATTATTTTTTTTCATAAATAATAATATTTTTTTTTTTATATATATTTTACAATTTTGTTTATTTATATAATCATTTCCCATTATAAAAAAAATTTTATATTTTTTATTTATATTTATATTTTTTAATTTATAAAAATATATTTTTTTCATATATTATTTTATTACAAAGTTTATAACTTTATTTTTTATATATATTATATTTTTAATATTTTTTCCTTTTAGGAAAATATTTAATTTATTGTTATTTTTTATTTTTTTTATAATTTTATTTTTATTATATTTGTTTTTAATAATTATTATTCTTTTAGTTTTACCATTTATTTGTAAAGCTATATTAATATTATAATTAATATTTTTTTTTTTTATTTTTATTTTAGGTCATTTATATTTTTCTATATTTTTTTTATTTCCCATTATTTTTCATAAATAAAATGTAATATGGGGAGAAAAAGGATATAATATTATAATCATAATATTTATATATTTTTTAATTAATTTATAATATTTTTTATTTTTTATTTTTTTTTTTTTAATTATTTTAAAAAAAATCATTATTTTAGATATAATTATATTAAAATTAGTTTTTTTTTCTAAAATATATGTTATTTCTTTTATAATTTTATTTAAAAAATATTTTATTTTATTATATTTTTCTATATTTATTTTTTTTTTATTATTATATTTAATATTTTTTTTTTTAAAATTAAATACAAAAATTCATAATTTATTTAAAAATCTATAACATCCTTTAATATTATTTTCATTTCAATATAAATTTTCTTCTATTGGTGCACAGAATATTATAAATAATCTTAATGTATCTGCTCCATATTTATTTATTATATTTATAGGATTTGTTCCATTATTTCTTGATTTTGACATTTTACTTATTCCATAATAAGTTAATTTTATATTTTTATTTTTTAAATAAAATTTAGTTTTATTATTTTTTGATATTTTATTAACATTATTAGGTGATATTCATATTTTTTTATTATTATTATTAATATAATAATATGTATCTGATAAAACTATTCCTTGACATATTAATCTTTTTACAGGTTCTGTATATTTTAATAATTTAATATTTTTAAAAAATTTATTTATAAATCTAAAATAAATTAAATGCATTGTTGCATGCTCTATTCCACCTATATATGTATCTATAGGTAATCAATAATTAGCTTTTTTAATATTAAATATATTTTTTTTGTATTTAGGAGATGTATACCTAGTATAATATCAAGATGATTCCATGAATGTATCTAAAGTATCTGTTTCTCTTTTAAAAATTTTATTTTTAATTTTTATATATTTTCATTTTTTATTTTTTTTTAAAAAATTTATAGAAAAATTATTATTTTTTATTTTTGGTAATTTAATAGGTAAATTTTTTATTTTTATTGTTTTATATTTTTTATTTATATTTTTTATTATTGGTATTGGCACCCCTCAATATCTTTGTCTAGATATAACTCAATCTTTTAATTTAAATATTGTTTTTTTTTTTATTATTTTTTTTTTAGTTAAATATTTTTTTATTTTATTTATATTTATTTTATTATCTTTATTAATTTTAAATTTATACTTTTTAATAAAAATATTATATTTTTTGTTTTTGTTATTAGGATATATTAAAATAGAATTTGTATTATATATTTCTTCTGTAAAATTTACTATTCATAAAGGTATTTTATTATTATTAATTGGATTTATTATATGTAATTTAGTATTAAAACCTATACATTTATTAGTATTTTTAATATTATATTTATATATTTTTTTTTTTATTTTTTTAATTTTATTTGGTTTTTTTTTTTTAATAAAATTAATAATTTTATTATTTATAGAAATTCCTATACATAATGTTAAATTTAGTGAATTTATATTATTAGTAAATATTTTAATTTTTTTATTTATTTTATTTATATATAAATTTAATTTTATTCCTTTAAATTTTCCTATTCATTTTTTTTGAATATTTATAATATTTTTTGGTCACTTATTTAATTTTTTTAGATCTTTATATAATTTATTAGCATATTTTGTTATTTTAATAAATCATTGATTTATTTTTTTATATTTTATTAAAGAGTTACATCTTCAACATTTTCCATTTATTACTTGTTCATTTGCTAATACTGTTTTATCTGTAGGACATCAATTTACTATATCTTTTTTTTTATATAATAATTTTTTTTCAAATAATTTAATAAATAATCATTGTTCTCATTTATAATAATTTGGATTAGATGTATTTATTTCTCTATTTCAGTTATAACTTATTCCTAATATTTTTAATTGTTTTTTCATATAATTTATATTTTTTTTTATTCATTTATTAGGAGGAATATTGTTATTTATTGCTGCATTTTCTGCTGGTAACCCAAATGAATCTCATCCTATAGGATGAAGGACATTTTTTTTTTTAAATCTTTGATATCTTGATATTATATCTCCTATAGTATAATTTCTTACATGACCTATATGAAGATTTCCTGAAGGATAAGGTATCATAGATAGACAATAATATTTTTTTTTATTTTTATTATATTTAACATTAAAAATATTATATTTTTTTCAATATTTTTGTACTATTTTTTCTATTTTCTTATGATTATATTTTTTCATTTTATTTATAATTTTATTTTATTACTATTTTTATGTATTAATATATAATATATTTTGTATATTATATTTTTTAAAAAAAAATTATTCTATTTTTAATATTATTAAATATTTTTTTTTTATTAAAATTTTTATTTAATGAATATTTTTTATTAAAATATTTATTTTTTTTCTTTATTCTTAATATAGAATAATTTGGTATTTTAATATTTTTATCTAAAATAATTATTATTTTAATTATTTTTTTTTTTTTATTTTTTATTAAATATGTATTATTTTTTTTATTTTTTAATAAATATTTACCCATATTAATAGGTACTTTAACATGTATTTCTTTAGTATCTTTTTTATATGATTTTTCTTCTATAATTTTTAATATAGAATTTAATATAGATTTATTATTTCTTATATTACCAGATCCATTACATTTTGGACATATATAATAATTTGATTTTATAAAAGAATTATTTACTCTTTGTCTTGACATTTCTAATAAACCAAATTTAGATATATATCCTATATGTATTTTTGCTTTATCTTCTTTTATTATATTTTTAAAATTATTTTCTACAATTTTTTGGTTTTTAATTGATATCATATCTATAAAATCTATTACTATTAATCCTCCTATATTTCTTAAACGTAATTGTCTTATTATTTCTTCAGAAGCTTCTAAATTTGTTTTTAAAGCTGTGATTTCTATATTTAATCCTTTTGTATATTTTGAAGAATTTATATCTATTGATGTTAATGCTTCTGTAGTATCAATAATTATTGATCCTCCTGAAGGTAATGTTATTTTTCTTTTATGTATTAATTCTATTTGTTTTTCTATTTCAAAATAATTAAATAATGGTATTTTTTTTTTATATAAATTTATTTTATTTTTGAATTTACTTTTATCTATTTTTTTAATATACTTTATTACTAATTTATATATATTATAATTATCTATTAATATTTCATCTATATTTTCATATAAATAATCTCTTAATATTTTTGTTAATAAATTATTTTGCTTATATATTAAACATGGTTTTTTTTTTTCATTTACTATTTTTTGTATTTTACGTCATTTTTTTATACTTAATTTTAAATCTAATTTTAGTGATTTTAATGATTTATTTATACTTGATGTACGTATTATAATTCCCATATTTTTTGGTAAATTTAGTTTTTTTATAATTAATTTTGTTTTATATCTATTTTCTCCAGTTATTTTTTTTGATATACCAATTAATTTAGGATTATTTGGCATTAATATTAAATTATCTTTTATTATTGTAATAAATGTAGTTAAAAATGCACCTTTATTATTTCTTTCTTCTTTATTTATTTGTACTATTAATTCTTGACCTTCATATAAATTGTTTTTTAAATATTTTTTTGATATTTCTTTTATAGGTAAAAAACCATTTTTTTTTTCTCCATAATTTACAAATACTGCTTCTAATCCTGGTTGTATTTTAGATATTATTCCTTTGTATATATTTAATTTTTTTTGTTTATATTTTTTATTTTCTATATTTAAATCATATAATTTTTTATTTTTTATTAAAGCTATACGTAATTCTTTTTTTTCTGTAAGATTAATTAAAATTTTTTTCATTATTATTCTCTAAATTTTTTTATATTTTATTAAAGTTATTTTTATTAAAATAATAGTTTATTGTTAAACAATTATTTATAATAATTATATGGTTAAAGATTTTTTTTTAAATTTTATTAAAGTTAATATTAATAGTGTAAATCAAAGAATTGATAATTATTTATTTAAAATAATTAAAATTTTACCTAAAAGTAAGATATATTCTTTATTACGTAAAGGAAATATTAGAGTAAATAAAAAACGTATTTCTCATAATTATAGATTAAAAATAAATGATATAATTAGAATTCCTTTAATAAATATTAAAAAAAAAGAAATATATATTGATAAATATATCATAGATAAATTTAAAAAATATATTATCTATGAAGATAAATATATTTTAGCTATTAATAAACCTTATGGTATTTCTGTTCATAAAGGTAGTAAAATTAATTTAAATATCATAGATATTTATAGATCTATTTATAAAAATGAAAATTTTTTAGAATTAGTTCATCGTATTGATAAAAGTACTTCTGGTGTTTTGTTAATATCTAAAAATTTAAATATATTACGTTATTTACATAAAGATTTTAAAGAAAATAAAATTAAAAAAAAATATATAGCTTTAGTTCATGGGATTTGACCAAGTAATTTTAAGAAAATAGAAAATTATATATCTAGAAATAGATATATTTCTTATATTACAAGAAATTTTAATAATGGTAAATTATCTAAAACTTTATTTTCTGTAAATAAATATTTTAATCAATATACTTTATTAGATATTATTCCTCTTTCTGGAAGAAATCATCAAATAAGATTACAAACTAGTTATTTAGGTTATCCAATAGTTGGAGATAATATTTATGGTAATAAAAAGATAAATTATTTATTTTTTAAAAAATTTGGAATAAAAAGATTATTTTTACATTCTTATTTTTTATCTTTTTTTCACCCATTTTATAAAAAAAATATAAAATTATGTGCTAATTTAAATAATGATTTTTTATTAATTTTAAGTAATTTAATTTAAGGTTATTTTATGGCAGTACAAAAAAGTAAAAAGAGTAGATCTAAAAGAGGACATCGTAGATCACATAGTAGTTTAAAATTACCTACTTTATATAAAAATAAAAAAAGTAATGAAATAAGTTTATATCATCATATTAGTAAAAATGGTTTCTATAAAGATATTAAAGTTATATAATATATTTTATATATTATTTAAAAAATATATATAAATATATATAAAATTTATTTATATTAATTTAAAATATTATTAATTTATTATAATTTTTATAGGATTTTAAATATGTGTAATACAGAAAATCGTATTAAAAAAATAATTAGTGATCAATTAAATGTTAAATTAGAAGATGTAAAAAATGAAAAATCTTTTGTTAATGATTTAGGAGCTGATTCTTTAGATGTAATAGAATTAATTATGGCTTTAGAAGAAGAATTTAATATAGAAATATCTGATGATAAAGCTGAAAAAATAAATACTGTTCAATCAGCTATAGATTGTATAAATTCTATAAAAACAAAGAAGTAATATAATTTTTACTTTATTAGAAATTTAATAATATACATATATATGTTAATGTACTAATAGTAAATATTATCAATAATTTTATTAATCTGGATATTATATTCAGGTTAATAAAATTTATTGTTAATTTTTTAGTTATATAATTTAATATTAAAATCATTGTTATGGAAGATAATATTATTTTGAAAAATATTTTTCTTCATTTATATTTAAAATTTATTATTTTTTTTTTTTTTAATTGTAAATATAATATAAATATATTTATATAATAAGATAAACTTATAGATAAAGATAATCCTGAATGTTTAAATATTTTAATAGTAAAAATATTTAGTATTTGTGTAATTATTAATGTAAATATTGCTATATTATTTAGTATATTATTATTATTCATAGAATAAAAACATGGTGTTAGTATTCTAATTATTATTAATGGTAATAATCCTATTGAATAAGTTATTAATATTTTTGATGTCATAATTACATCAATAAAATTAAACTTTCCATATTTAAATAAAGTTATTATTAATATTTTAGATAAATATATTAATATAATTGATATAGGTATACTAAATAATAATGTTATTTTTAAGTATTTATTTATTATTTTATTACATTTTTTTTTATTTTTATTATGAAAATTTTTAGATAATTTAGGTAATAATATTGTACTTGTTGTATTACCTAATATACTTACTGGTAATTCTAATAATTTATCTGCATAATATATTCATGATATTGAACCTGATTTAAAATATGAACATATATTATTATTAATAATTTGAGATGTTTGATATATAGATATTTCAAATATAATTGGAATAATATTTTTTATTATTTTATATATATTTTTATTATGTATATTTAAAATATTAAATTTTATATTTAAATATATATTTTTTATGCTTATTTTTTGAATTAATAATTGTATTATCCCTCCTATTATTATAGATCATGCTAAAGAAAAAATTGTAGATTTAAAATATTTATTTATGAATAGTATATATAATATAATTATTATATTTAATATAATTGGTGAAAAATTTGGTATTAAAAACATATCTCATATATTTAATATAGATGATATATATGATGTTAATGATATTAATATTATATATGGAAATGTAATTTTTAATAATTTATCTATTGTTTTTAATTTTAAATTATTTTTAAAAAATCCAGGTGATATTATATATATAATATTTTTAGAGAAATTTATACCTAATATAGTTATTATTATTAATATAAAAAATAATACAAAATATATTGATGAAATTAATTCGATTATTTTTTTTTTAGTTTTTTTTTCTTTATATTTACTTAATATTGGTATAAATACATATGAAAATGCTCCTTCTGCGAATATTCTTCTTAACATATTTGATATTTTAAATACAGTATAGAAAGCATCTGTTTTAAAATTTATACCAAATTTATTTGCTATTATTATATCTCTTATAAAACCTATTATTTTAGATATAAATATTAAACAACTTATTTTTATAATATTTAATAACATATTATTATTTTAAAGATTATAATTTTTATTAATATTTTAAGTAATTAATTTTAATTTAATTATTTTATATTTTATTTTAAAATAATTATTCTTATTTTAATATTATTATATATAACATAATATTATTATTTTAAGTAATTTTTTTTTTTAAATAAAATATAATAGATTTAAATCCTAAAATTTTAGAATTTAATATTTTTTTAAATGAATATATTTTTTTAAATATATTATTGATATTTTTTTTTACATATATATTTTTCTTTTTATTTAGAATTATAATTATTAATGATAAAACTCCTTTAATAATTAATGAATCACTGTCACCATTTAAATTTATTATATTATTTTTATTTTTTATATTTAATCAAACATTAGTTTGGCATCCATATATTATATTATTTTGATAACGTATATTTTTGTTTTTTAATGGTAGTTTTTTTCCTAATTCTATTAAATATATTAATTTATCTTTATATTTTTTTAATAAATTTATTTCTTTAAATATTTTTTTTTTAAATAATAAATTTTTCATTTTATTTTATTAATTTAATAATTTTTTTTAATCTATATATAAACATATTAATATCTTTTTTTGAAGTATACATAGCAATAGATATTCTACATATTCCTGATATATTATATAATTTTATTGTTGGTATAGCACATTGATTACCTGTTCTAATAAATATTCCTTGTTGATCAAGTAACATACCTATATCATAAGAATGTTGGTTTTTAATATTAAATGATATTATACTTATTTTTTTTTTATAACCATATATTTTAATTTCAGGAATATTTTTTAATTTATTTAATATATATTTAATTATTTTTTTTTCATAATTTATAATATTTTTTATTCCTATTTTATTTATATAATCTATAGCATTTCCTAATCCTATAATAGATTCTATGTTTGGAGTTCCAGCTTCAAATTTTCATGGAGAGTTTATAAATTGTATATTATTTATGTTATATTTTTTTATATCTATATTAGATATTATTCCTCCTCCTGATTTTCATATTTCAAGATTATCTATATTTTTTTTTTTACCATATATTATTCCAACTCCAGTTGGAGCATACATTTTATGTCCTGAAAATATATAAAAATTACAATCAATTTTTTGTACATTTATTTTTAAATGTGATATTGCTTGTGAACCATCTATTATAGATATTATATTTTTTTTTTTAGCTATTTTTATTATTTTTTCTATAGGATTTTTAATACCTATTACATTAGATATATGAGTAATAGATATTATTTTAGTATTTTTGTTAATTATTTTTTTTAAATGATTTATATCTATATAACCTTTTTTATCAATTTTTAATATTTTTAGTTTAAATTTAATTTCTTTAGATAATAAATATCAAGGAATTATATTTGCATGATGTTCTATTATTGAAATAATTATATTATTTTTTTTTTTTATATTTTTTTTAGTTAAACTATATGATAAAAAATTAAATGATTCTGTACTATTATTTGTAAATATTATTTCTTCTGGAGATTTTGCGTTTATAAATTTTGCTATTTTAATTCTTATATCTTCTATTTTATTAGAATTTATATTACTTAATGTATATATACTTCTATTAATTGAAGAATAATAATTTTTATAAAATTTGGTTTGGTTATTTATTACAATTTTTGGTTTTTGAGATGTAGAGGCATTATCTAAATATATTATTCTTTTATTGTTTATTTTTTTTTTTAATATTGGAAAATCTAATCTTATTTTTTTTATATTATAATTCATTTTATTTATATTTATTTAATATTATTTTATATATTTTTTTGCTTATTATTTTATTTTTTATTTTTTTTATTATATCATTAATAAATATTATAAAAATTATTTTTTTTATTTTATTTTTATTTAAACATCTACTAGATAAATAAAAATATATTTTTTTATCAATATTATTAATTGTTACTTTATGTTTGCATTTAGTTTTTTTATTTTTAATATTTAATTGAGGTTTTGTAAAAATAAAATTTGGTTTATTAAAATATAAATTATTATTTTCTAATATTGCAATTGAATTATTTGCTTTTTTAAGTATTGTTATTATACCAATAAATTTTATTATTCCAGAAGATAATATTATATTTTTGTGTTTTTGATAACTTTTTGAATTAGATTTATTGTGAATAATATTTATTTTATAAAAAATATTATTTTTTTTTTTAATCATAGAAATATTATTTATGTTTATAACAGAATTTTTATATAAATTTACTTTGTTTTTAATAGATATTTTTTTTGAATTAATTAGAAAAATATTTTCATAAAATTTAGAATTTTTTTTAATTTTAATATTTTTTTTACATAAAAATTTAATTTTTTTATTTAAATTAATTATTTTAAAATAATTTAATATTATATTTTTATGTAATTTTATATTATATCTATAATTTATATATTTATTATTACAATTATTATATATATAATATTCTTCTATAAGAGTTATATTATTATTATTTTTAATTTTTATATTTATATTATATTTTTTTTTATTTATATATTTATTTTTATAAATATATATTATATATATAGGAATATTTTTATTTTTTAGTTTATATATTATTATATTTATTTTTTTTTTTTTTTTTAGAATTATTAATTTTATATTTATTAAATTATTTATATTTTTATTTTTATATATTTTTTTATTATTTAAAATAATAATTTTAATTAATTTTATTTTTATGTTTTTTTTTAATAAATTTTTCATAACCTTTTTTTTCTATTATTTTAGAAATATTTTTATTACTAGATTTTATTATTTTTCCTTTATTTATAATATGAATATAATTTATATTAAGATTATTAATAATTTTTGGATTATGTGTTATTATTAAAAAAGATTTATTTTTTTTTTTTAATTTATTAATAATTTTTAAAATTAAATTTAAACTATTTATATCTAATCCTGAATCTATTTCATCTAATATAATCATATTAGGTTTTAATAAAAGTATTTGAAGTATATCATTTTTTTTTTTTTCACCGCCAGAAAAACCTTCATTTAAAGATCTATATAAAAAATCTTTATTAAAATTTAGTTTTTTAAGTATTTTATATATTCTTTCTCTTATTTCTATTATATTAAGTTTTTTTTTTTGGTTATATTCTCTTATTGAATTTAAGGATTGTTGTAAGAAAAATTCGTTATTTAAACCAGGTATTTCAATAGAATTTTGAAATGATATAAAAATTCCCTTTTTTGCTCTTTTTTCTGTAGAAATTTTATTTATATTAATATTATTAAATAATATATTTCCTTTAATTATTTTATATTTTTTATTACCCGCTATTGCTAAAGATAAGGTACTTTTTCCTGATCCATTTGGTCCCATTAATATATGTATTTCTCCTTTTTTTATTTTTAAATTTAAATTATTAATTATTTTTTTTTTTTTAATTTTTATATTTAATTTTTTTATATTTAATATATACATAATTATTTTTATTTTAATTATTAAATAAATTATATTCTAATTCTAAAGAATGTTCTATAGGTAACATATTTAATATTTTTTTACAAAAACCATTTATAATCATATATTTTGCATTTTTTTTATTTATACCTCTTTGTAATAAAAAAAATATTTGTTCTTTATTTATATAAGATGAATATGCTTCATGTTCGATATTACAATATTTACTTTTTGATTGTATACATGGTATTGTATATGCAGAAGAATTTTTATTCATTATTAATGAATTACATTGAGTAAAATTTTTAGATTTTATTGATGATTTATTTATTTTTACTATACTTCTATGTGTATTTCTACTATTATCTTTACAAATACTTTTAGCTAAAATTATAGATTTTGTTTTTTTTCCTATATGTATCATCTTTGTTCCTGTATCTGCTTGTTGATTTAATTTTGTTATAGATAAAGAATAAAAATTACCTATAGATTTATTTCCTAATAATATTGCACTAGGATATTTTCATGTTATATTTGCTCCTTTTTCTATTTGTACTCAAGATATTTTACTATTATTACCTTTACATAAAGCTCTTTTTGTTACAAAATTATATATACCTCCTTTTTTTAAATTTCCTGAAAATCAATTTTGTATAGTAGAATATTTTATTTCTGCATTTTTATATAAAATTATTTCTACGACTGCTGCATGTAATTGATTTTTTTTTCTTTCTGGAGATGAACATCCTTCAGTATAATTTAAATAACTATTTTTTTTTAAAATTATTATAGTTCTTTCAAATTGTCCTATATTTTTAGCATTTATTCTAAAATATGAAGATAAATTTATTGGACAACAAGTATTTTTAGGAATATATATAAATGTTCCATCTGATAATACTGCTGTATTTAATGAAGAAAAAAAATTATCATTTATTGGTACTACTTTACAAATATATTTTTTTACTAATTTTGGATATTTTTTAATAGCTTCATTAATAGAACAAAATATAATTCCTAATTTTAAGAGTTTTTTTTTATAAGTTGTTTTTATTGATATAGAGTCTAATATTGCATCTACAGCTAAATTATTTATATTTTTTTTTAAAGGAATTTCAAGTTTATTAAAAGTTTTTTTTATTTTTTTATTAAGTATTTTTTTATTATTTATTTTTGGAATAGAATAATATATAATTTTTTTATAATTTATTTTTTTATATTTTCCATTAAATCATTTTGGTTCTTTCATTTTTCTTCATATATTAAACGCTTTTAATCTTAAATTAAGCATTCATTTTGGTTCTTTTCTTTTTTTTGATATTTTTATTATATTCTTTTTATTTATTCCTTTTTTAATATTATAATTTTTTATATTTGTTTTAAATCCTTGTTTATATATATATTTTTGTTTTTTTTTTGACATTTTATATTAAATTATTATATTTTTTTAAAAAATTTTATTTATATTATTTAAAGTGATATTAATTATACTTAATAAAAATTTTTATTAAAATATTTAAAAAATTAATAAAATATTATTATATATTAATAATAAATTTAAATATATTATTATAATATTTTTAAAAATATTTTTATTTTTTATAAGTATTAATTTTAATAAAAATTATTTTTTATTTTTATTATTTTATTTAGTTATTTTTTATGTATTTTTAAAATTATTTTTATTTATCAAATAAAATATTTTTTTAATATTATTTCTTAAATTTATAATTTATTATTATAATTTTGTAATATATATATTATAATATATATGTATATTATATATTTATTTATAATATTTTTAATAATTTTTATAATTTATAATATGTTTATTATTTCTTTTGATTTTGGAATGAAAAATATAGGTATTGCTATAGGTCAATTTTATACTAAAACAGCTAATCCTTTAATTTCAATAAATGCAAAACAAGGAATTCCAATAAATTGAATGGATATAAAAAAAATATTAGATATTTGGTTAATTAAAATTGCTGTTATTGGATATCCTTATTATTATAATATTAAGAATAATAATTGTAAATTAATTAAATTATATATAAGAAAATTTGCAAATAATTTAATTAATAAATTCAATTTACAAATTTTTTTTTCAGATGAAAGATTTACTTCTTGTGATGCTAGAAATTTTATAAGTAATAATTTTAAGTTATATAATTCATTTTATTCAAATTATAATATTCATACTATTTCTGCTGTAATAATTTTAGAAAGATGATTAAAATTAAATTCTTAAATATATCTTTTTTTTTCCATTCTTAACCAAAAAATTATATTTAATATATCTTTAGGAAGATTACAATTAATAACTATTTTATTTTTATTTATTGGATGTTTAAATATTAATGTTGTTGCATGTAAAGCTTGTCTATTTAATTTTTTTATTTTATTTTTTATTAATTTTGAAATTTTTTTTTTATTAGTTATTTTTTTTGTTGTATATATTTTTTCCCCTACTATTGGATGATTTATATAGTTCATATGTAATCTAATTTGATGAGTTCTACCAGTTTCTAATTTAATTTCTAATAATGTAAAAAAATTAAATTTTTCTAGTACTCTAAAATAAGTAATTGCTTTTTTACCATTTTTTTCTACAGACATTATTTTTCTATTATATTTATTTCTTTTTATATATGTTTTGATAATACCTAATTTTTTTTTAATATTACCATATACTAAAGTTTTATATATACGAATTATTTTTCTTTTTTTTATTTTTTTAATTAATTTTTTATAACTATTTTTTTTTTTTGCTATTATTAATAACCCAGTTGTATCTTTATCCAATCTATGTACTATTCCTCATCTTGGAATTTTATTATATATATTAGGATATAAATATATTAATTTATTTATTAATGTATCATTTAAATGACCTGCTCCCGGATGTATAATTATATTTTTTTTTTTATCTATTATTAGTAAATATTTATCTTCATAAATTTTATTTATTTTAATATTTTTATTTTTTTTATATATATATGTATCTTCTTTTATAATTATTTTTATTATATCTTTAGGAAAAATTTTTGTATTATTTTTATTTACTATTTTATTATTTAAGTAGATTTTTTTATTTTTTATTAATTTTTGTATTTTATTTCTTGAATATTTTTTTATTTTTTTTGATAAAAATATATCTATTCTTTTATTAAAATGTTTATTTTTTATAATTAGAAACATATTTATTTATTTTTTTTATTTATATTTTTATTTACCTATACAAAATTTTGAAAATATATTTTTTATAATATTTTGCGATAAAATTTTATTTTTTCCTATAATTTCACATAAAAATTTTTGTGTTTCAAATAAATTTTCATATATTAAATCTAAATTTATTTTTTTATTTAAATAATATGTTTTAATTAATTTTTTTATTTTTTTAAAATTATTTAAACTTAATTTAATTAACTTAATATGTCTTTTTTTTGTTAAGAAATTACTTTTATTGTTTTTATTTTTTACTTTTTTTTTAATTACTTTTATTATTTTATTAATTCCAATTTTTTTTTTAATTGATATATTTAATATTATATATTTTTTTTTTTTGATAATATTAAATTTTTCATTTGTTAAATCTATTTTATTACGTAATAATATATGTATTTTTTTTTTTCTTTTTATTTTATTTAATATTTTTTTTTTATAATATTTTATAATATTTTTTTCAGATATTTTGTATGAGTTTTCTATAAATATTATTATATTTGATTTATTAATTTCTTTTCATGTTTTTTTAATTCCTATTTTTTCTATTTTATTTTTTGTATTATGTATTCCTGCTGTATCTAATATTTTGAAATTTTTGTTATTTATTTTTATATTTTCTTTTATTATATCTCTTGTAGTTCCTTTTATATTTGTTATGATTGATGTATTATTTAATGTTAAAAAGTTCATTAAACTTGATTTTCCAACATTTGGTTTACCTATAATTATTATTTTATTTTTATTATTATTTAGTAAATTTTTTTTAGTATTTATATATAATTTTTTAATTTTTCTATGAATTTTTATTATTTTTTTTTTTATATTATTTACAATATTTGTATTAATTTCTTTTTCTGAAAAATTTATTTCTTTTTCTATATTAATTAAATTGTTTTTAATAATTTTTATTATTTTTTTAATTTTATTAGAAAATTTTCCTTTAAAAGATTGTATAGCTGAAAAAATTTGATTTTTAGAATTTGAATATATAAGTTCTTTTATAGATTCTGCTTGAATTAAATCTATTTTTTTATTTATAAACGCTCTTTCGGTAAATTCTCCTGCATATGCTATTCTTACATTTTTTATTTTTAATTTTATTATAGATTTTATAATTAATTCTATTATTTTTTGACCCCCATGACTATGAATTTCTAAAATATCTTCTCCAGTAAATGAATTAGGTTTTTTAAAATATATAATTATTCCATAATCTATAATTATATTATTTTTATTTTTTATAGGTAAATATGTTGCATATCTATTTTTTGTTATTTTTCCTATTATTATTTTAGATATTTTTTTTACTTTATTTCCTGATATTCTTACTATCCCTATCCCCCCATATCCTATAGGAGTAGATTGAGCTAATATAGTGTCTTTTATATTATTCATTATTTTTTGTTATTTTTTATATATTAATTAATTAATAAATATAATATTAATATATTATTAAATTTAATATAATAATAATATTATTATATTTATTTTTTATTATTATTTTTATATATTGTTATAAATTATATTTATAATAATTAATGATATTTATTATATTTTTATAAATTATTTACTTATAAATTAATTTTATGTTTTAAAATTATTTTATTTTTTTAGTATAATATATTATATGTAAAATTAAAAATTAATATTTTTATTTTTTAATAATGATAAATTTAAAATATATTAGTTATATTTTTTATTTATATTAAATATTTTATATTTTTTTTAACTTTTTATTTTTTATATTTTATATTTTTATATATAATATTTTTTTCAAATTTTTTTGAAGTAATTAAATATATTTTTTTTTTTTAATAATAATATATTTTTTTTTAAAATTATTAAATAATTTAATTTTTTTATTTTATATTGGTTTATTCTAAATGTTTCTAATATTATTCTTTTGTATTTATTTCTTAATGTAGATAATTTTATATATTTTTTTTTTATTAAAGTAGCTATTTTAGGACTTTTATTTTTATTATGTAAATATTTTATTATTATATATTTATATATATTTATTTTAATATTATTTTTTTTTTTATAAATTTTATTGAAATATTTTATTTTTATTTTTTTTTCTTTTGTAAGAGATAATTTTTCTTCCATTTTTAGTTTTCATTCTTTTTCTAAAACCATGTTTACGTTTTTTTTTTATATTTGATGGTTGAAATGTTCTTTTCATATTTATATTTTAAATTATTTTTAGTTTAAATTATTTTTAATAATATTTTATTTTTATTATAAATAAATATTTAATTAAAATAAAATATTATTAAAATATGAGTTTAACATGTGAATGATATTATTACAAGTTGTTTAATAATAAATTAATTATTTTTTATTTATATTAATTTAATATCATAATTTATGTAATTAATTAATTTATTTATTATATTATATTAATAAATATATTTTTAAATATTTTAAAATATATAAAAATTTATTTAAATATAAAATATATTTTAGTTAAATTTTAATTTGTTAAAATTAAATATTATTATATTTATAATATAATTGATAATATTATAATATAAAATTTAATAATTTATTAGAAATAATATTAAAGTGTAAATATGCATTTTATAATAGAAAAAGAAAAAATTGTTATTTTATTAAGTAAGTTTAATACATATATAGGTAATTCTTTAAAAAATCCAATTTTATCAAATATTTTATTAATTTTAAAAGGTAATAAATTGATTTTTATAGTAACTAATTTAGATATGGAAATTAATTATAATATAATTTTATCTAGTGGTGAATTTTTTAAAGATGGTTCTATAACTGTAAACTTAAATAGATTTTATGAATTATGTAAAAGTTTTCCGAAAGGTAGTGTTATTGATATTAATTTTTTAAAAGAGAAATTAATTATATCTTGTTTAAATAGTATATCTTCTTTATCTACTTTACCTGTTAAAGAATTTCCTTTATTAGATAAAAATATTTATTTTAGTTATAATTTTAGTATTAATAGTAATATTTTTAAAAATATCATATATAATTTATATTTATTTATGGGAAATCAAGATATTTATTATTATTTAAATGGTATGTTAATAGAATTTAAAAATAATTTTTTATATTTTGTTACAACTGATGGTTATCGTATATCTATATATAAATTATTAAATGATTTTGATTGTAATATAAATAAATTTTTTTGTTTAATTATTCCTAGAAAATTAATTATTGAATTATTTAAATTATTAGATTTAATTAATGAAAAAAATATTTTTTTTTATGTTAGTAATAATATAATTAAAATTATTTATGGTAATATTATAATTTATTCAAGTTTAATAGATGGTTCTTTTCCAGATTATGAAAATATTTTATATCTATCTAAAAAGTATATTTATATTGATATTAATATTAAAGATTTAAAAAATGCTTTAATACGTTCTTCTATTATAAATAATAATTTATCTAGTTATGTAACTTTAATTTTTAATAATAATTCTTTAATAGTTTATAGTAATGATTTTAATAATAATGAAATAAGTGAAAAAATTTTTATAAATTATATTGGTAATAAAATTGAAATTAGTTTTAATATAAAATATATTTTAGATATATTTAAATCTATTAAAAATAATTTAAGTATACGTTTTTATATAAAAGATTCTTTTTCCATAACTAAAATAGTTGATTTAGATAATGTTTTTTTAACTTATATGATTATGCCTATTCAATTATAAAATATTTAATTTGTATTTTAATGAGTATATAAAATTATGTTAGTAAATTTTTATGATTCTTCTAGTATAAAAGTATTAAAAGGTTTGGAAGCTGTTCGTAAGCGTCCTGGTATGTATATAGGTGATGTTTCTGATGATTCTGGATTGCATCATATGATTTTTGAAATTATTGATAATTCTGTTGATGAATTTTTATCAGGTTTTTGTAAAAATATTATTGTTATTTTACATAAAGATTATTCTATTTCAGTATTAGATGATGGTAGAGGTATTCCTGTAGATATACATAAAGAAACTGGATTATCTTGTGTTGAATTAATTATGACTGTATTACATTCTGGTGGTAAATTTGATAATAATTCTTATTCAATTTCTGGAGGATTACATGGTGTTGGTATATCCGTTGTTAATGCATTATCTGAAAAATTAGAACTTAAAATATATAGAAATAATAAAATATTTTATCAAATTTATTGTTTTGGTAAACCTAAAAGTAAAATTTCTGTTATTGGTAATACTAATAAAAATGGTACATATATACGTTTTTGACCTGATAAAAATATTTTTATTAATTTTTCTAGATTTAAATATGAAATTATTTTTAATAGATTAAATGAATTATCCTATTTAAATAATGGTTTAAAAATAAAATTATTAAATTTATTAGATAAAAAAAAAAAAATATTTTTTAATAATGGTGGTATTAAATCTTTTCTTATTTCATTAATAAATAATAGAACTGTAATTAATAAAAATATTTTTTATTTTAAAAAAAAGAAATATAATTTTACTTTAGAATTTGCTTGTCAATGGATTAATACATTTAAAAATAATATTTTATGTTATACGAATAATATATTTCAATCTGATGGTGGAACACATTTATCTGGTTTAAAATTAGCTATAACTAGAACTATTAATTTATTTTTAAGTAAAGAATATAAAAAGAAATATAATTGTAATATTATTGGTGATGATACTAGAGAAGGTTTATATGCTATTTTATCTATTAAAATGTATAATCCTAAATTTTCTTCTCAAATTAAAAATAAACTTATTTCTCATGAAATAAAATCTTTAGTAGAATCTTTTATAAGTAATAATTTATATGATTTTCTTTTAGAAAATCCTACTGATTCTAAAAATATTATAAATAAAATTATTATTTCTTGTAAAAATAGAGAATCTTCTAGAAGAATAAAAGATTTATATAAAAAAAAAAATAAATATGATTTATCTTCTTTTGCTAGCAAATTAGCTGATTGTCAACAAAGAAATCCTAAGTTTAATGAAATATTTTTAGTTGAAGGTGATTCTGCTGGGGGTTCTGCTAAACAAAGTAGAAATAGATTTAATCAAGCTGTTTTACCTTTAAAAGGTAAAATAATTAATGTAGAAAAAAATAATTTAAGTAAAATTTTATCTTCTGAAGAAATAAATATTTTAATTTCTGTATTAGGATGTGGAATAAATTGTAAAAATTTTAATATAAAAAAATTAAGATATAATAATATTATTATTATGACAGATGCTGATGTTGATGGTTCTCATATTAGAACTTTATTATTAACATTTTTTTATAGATATATGCCTGATTTAATTAATAGTGGTCATTTGTATATAGCTAGACCACCTTTATATAAAATAAAGTATTTAAATAATGAATATTATGTTTCTAATGAATATGATTTAATAAAATATAAAATTTATTTTTGTTTTAGGAATATATATTTATATAAAAAAAAATGTAATTCTTTATTATTAAATAGTTTTAATTTAATTAAATTAGTTATAAAATACCTAAATTTTTTAAATTTAATATATAAAAAAGAAACTAAATTTTCTGTTTATATTTTAAATTCTTTAATATTTTTTAAAAAAATAAATATTTTAAATTATGAAAATTGTAATTTATGATTTAAAAATTTTTCTTTTTATTTAAATAATAATGATATTTTTTTTGAAAAAAAAATAATTTGTAAAATTTTTAAAAATAAATATAATAAATCTTTTAAATTTAAATTTAAATTTTTAAATTTTTATTCTTCTGAATGTATTTATATTAAAAAAAATTTTTTAGAAAAATATTATAATTTATTATTAAATTTAGGTAAAAAATTATATTTTTTTAATAAAAATTATAAAAAATATATTTTAATAAATAATAATAAAAAATATTTTCATAATTTTTATGATTTAATAAATTATGTTATAAATCATAATTTAAAATATATTTTTATACAAAGATATAAAGGTTTAGGTGAAATGAATCCTGATCAATTATGAAATACTACTATGAATCCTAAAAATAGATATTTATCAAAAATATATATTAAAGATGTAATAAAAGCTGATAAATTATTTAAAATTTTAATGGGAGATGATATTAAATCAAGAAAAATTTTTATAAAAGATAATATTATTTATGATAAAAAAAATATTTATATATAAAAACTCCTCCGACTGGATTTGAACCAGTGACATACGGATTAACAGTCCGCTGTTCTACCAACTGAACTACAGAGGAATAAATTAATAAATATTATATATTAATTTAATAGTAATTGTCAAAAATAATAAAAATATATAAAAAGTAAAAAAAATAAATAAATTTACATTTAATTATATTATAATATTATAATATATAGTGGGGTGTCTGAGTGGTTTAAAGAGCATGTTTGGAAAATATGTATACTTAATTGTATCAAGGGTTCGAATCCCTTCCCCACTATTTTTTTGTAAATATATTTGTTATATAAATTTTATTTAATAAAAAGGTTTATTATGGTTATAATACGTTTGTCTCGTTACGGTAGAAAAAAAAAACCTATATATAATATTACTGTATCTGATAGAAGATATTTTCGTAATAGTAAATTTATTGAAAAAATAGGATTTTATAATCCATTTAATGATTTAATTTTTATAAATTTTAATATTTTAAATAAATGAATTAAATTTGGTGCTTTAATATCTAAAAGAGTTTTATATATAATAAAAAAATATAAAAAAAATAATTTTTTAAAATAAAAGTATGAATTTTAATATTATAACTATAAATCCTAATTTTTTTAAATCTCCTTTTAAAAATGGTTTAATATATAAAGCTATAAAAAAAAAAATAATAAATATAAAGTTGATAAATCTTAAAAAATTTTTAAATAAAAATGATAGTTATGAAGATAAAATTTATGGTGGAGGTGCTGGTTTATTATTTAAACCTGAACCTTTATATTTATCTATAAATAGTATTAAAAAATGTAATTTTAATTCTTTAGTAGTTTATTTATCCCCTCAAGGTAATATTGTTAATGATAATATAATTAAGAAAATGTTAAATTATGATTCATTAATTTTTATTTGTGGTAGATATAATGGAATAGATCAACGTATTATTGATAATTATATTGATATTGAGTTATCTATAGGAGATTATATAATTAGTTGTGGAGAAATTTCTACTTTAGTTATTATAGATATGTTAGTAAGAAAAATACCTGGTGTATTAAATAATATTAAATCTTGTAAATTTGATTCTTTTTATTATTTAAATAAATTATTAGGTTTTCCTTAATTATACTAGACCTAGAATTTTTAATAATTTATATGTTCCAAAAATTTTATTATCTGGAAATCATAAAAATATATTTTTATGAAGATTTAAAATGTCATTTAATAAAACTTTATTATTAAAGCCGTATTTATTAAAATCTTTATTTTTGATTAATAAAAAAAAATAGTTTTATTTAATAGGAGTTTATAATGAAAAATAAAATTATAAATTATGTAGAAAAAAAAAATATTAATATTAATAAAAAAATTAATTTTATAACTGGAGATATTATAGAAGTTAAAATATTTATTATTGAATTAAATAAAAAAAGATTACAATCATTTAAAGGTAAAGTGATTTCTATAAAAAAAAATGGAATTAATTCTTGTTTTGTATTAAGAAAAGTATCATATGGTGAAGGTATTGAAAGATTATTTAAGTTTTATTCTCCTTTAATATATTCTATAAATATAATTAAAAAAAATAAAAAAATAAAAAAATCTAAATTATATTATTTACGTAATGTTAAAAATAAATTTTAAAAATGTATAGATTATTAGTTTGTGTAAAATATAATGGTTCACAATATCATGGTTGACAAAAACAATTTAAAAATGATAATAGTATACAAAGTATTATAGAAAATTCTTTATTTTTATTATTTAAATATAATATAAAAATATTTTGTTCAAGTAGAACGGATGTGGGTGTACATAGTTTAGGGCAAACTTTTCATTTTGATATTAAAAAATATATTAAAATTAATTTTTTATTAAATTTATTAAATAAAATTTTACCGATTTATATATGTATTAAATGAATTAAATATGTTTATATGAAATTTAATGCTAGATATAATGCTATTGCAAGAAGATATATATATATTATATATAATTCAAATTTAAAATCAGTTTTCTTAGATAAATTAGTAACTTATAATAGTAATGATATTAATATAAATATTATGTTAAAAGCATCAAAATTTTTAATAGGTAGACATAATTTTAATTCATTTAGATCATCTGGATGTGAATCAAATAATTCTTATAAAACTATTTTTTATTTAAATATTTATAAATTAGGTAATTTTATTTTTTTTGATATAAAAGCGAATTCTTTTTTATATCATATGGTTAGAAATATAGTTAGTAGTTTATTATTAATTGGTACTTATAGATATTCTATATTGTGAATAAAAGATTTTCTTTTTTGTCAAAATAAAAATTTTTTTGATATATGTATTGTTAAACCTTATGGTTTATATTTAATGAATGTGTATTATTAATTTTTTAAAAATTAAAAATTTTTATTTATGTTTATTGAGTTTATTTATGATTAATTTTTATATTTTTAATATTTTTATATTATTGTTTTATGTTTTTTTAAGTTTTAAAAGAGGTTTTATAAGTGATATATTTTCTTTTTTTTATATGTATATATTAATAAAATATTTAATATTTTATAGATATAAATTTATTTTTATTAAATATAAAGAATTTTTTATTTTTTTTTCTTTTATATTTTTATTTTTTTTAAAAAAAATTTTTTTTATTATTTTTAATAATATTTTTATTTTATTTATTTTTTTAAAAAATATTGTATTTTTATTTTATTTTATTATAAATAAATTTTTAGGTTTTTTATTTGGTATTATAAAAAGTCTAATATTTATATATATATTAAATTTAATATATAAATTTATATTTTAATAATTTGTGGAGGTTGGATTTGAACCAACGACCTTCGGGTTATGAGCCCGACGAGCTACCACTGCTCTACCCCACTAATTATAATTATTATATCATATATTTTAATATTTAAAAAATTTTTATTTTTTAATAATTATATTATTATTATATAATATGTAATTAATTATAATATTTTAAATTAAGGAAATTATGTCTAAAATAGTTAAAGTTGTAGGCAGAGAAGTATTAGATTCTAGAGGTTATCCTACTGTTGAAGCAGAAATTTTTTTAGAAGATGGATCTTATGGAAGATCTATTGTTCCTTCTGGCTCTTCAAAAGGTATTAATGAAGCAGTTGAATTACGTGATAATGATTTATCTAGATATTTAGGTAAAGGGGTATTAAAATCTGTATTTATTATAAATAATATTATTTCAAAAGAAATAATTGGTTTAGATTCTGAAAATCAAGAATATATAGATAATATTATGATAAATTATGATGGAACTTCCTCAAAATCTAAATTAGGTGCTAATTCTATGTTAGCTATATCTTTATCAGTAGCTAAAGCTAATTCAAATTCTTTAAATATACCTTTATATAAATATATTTCTAAATTAATAGATAATAAAAAATTTGTTTTACCTATACCTATGGTTAATATAATTAATGGAGGATGCCATGCTGATAATAATATTAATATTCAAGAATTTATGATTCAACCTGTTAAAGCAAAAAGTTTTAGACATGCTGTAAGAATTTGTTCGGAAATTTTTCATAATTTATCTAAAATATTAAAATTTAATAATAAAAAAATATTAGTTGGTGATGAAGGTGGTTATGCTCCTGATTTATCTTCTGTTGAAGAAGTTTTAATTTTAATTAAAGAAGCTATTGAAAAATCTGGTTATGTATTAGGTAAAGATATTTTTTTAGCTTTAGATTGTGCTTCTTCAAATTATTATAATAAAGATAAAAAAATATATTTATTAGAAAATAAAAAATATAATTTTTATGAAATTACTGATTTTTTAAATAATTTAATTAATAAATATTATATTTTATCTATAGAAGATCCTTTAAGTGAATTAGATTGAGATGGTTATGTTTATTTAACTAGTGTTTTAGGAGAAAATACTCAATTAATTGGTGATGATTTATTTGTTACTAATATTAACTTATTAAGAAAAGGTATATCTTTAAAAATAGCTAATTCTATATTAATTAAACCTAATCAAATTGGAACATTAACAGAAACTTTAAAGGTAATTAAATTAGCTAAAAAAAATAATTATTATGTTATTATTTCTCATCGGTCTGGGGAAACTGAAGATACAACTATTACTGATTTGGCTGTAGGAACTTCTTCGGGTCAAATAAAAACCGGTTCTATGAGTAGAACTGAAAGAATTTGTAAATATAATAGATTAATGAGAATAGAAGAGGAATTAGGATCATTTTGTTTTTATAAAGATATATCAGAATTTAATTTTTTTAATAATAAATATAAATAATATTCATTTATTTATTTTTGATTTTAATGTAAATTAATATTTTTATATTAATTATAATTAATAAAATAATATTATTTAATAAAAATATTTTAAAATAATTTTTTATATTATTAAATAATATTATTTTTTAAAATATATTTTTTATATTTATAAATATATTTTATAAATATTTATAATTTTTATTATATTCATTTTATTAAAAAAAATTTTTTTTTACCTTTTTTTAATATAGTAAATTTATTAAAATATCTATCTTTTTTATTAATTTTATAATTTATATTTTTTATAATTATATTATTTATTTTAATTGAAGATTGATATATTAATCTATTAGATTCAGATTTTGTTTTAGTTATTTTTAATAATATAAGTATTTTTTTTAATTTTTTAATTTTTTTTTTTAATATTATTTTAGGTATTTCAAATTTAAATATTTTTTTTAATTTATTAAAAGTTATTTTTTTGTTTTTTTTAAAATAAAATTTAGTTACAAATTTAATTTTTTTTATATATTTTTTTCCATGAACTATTTTTGTTATTTCTTTTGCAAGTATTTTTTTTAATTCATAAATATTTTTATTTTTTTTTATATAATTTATTTTTTTATATTTTAGGAATGTAAATTGTTTAATATAATTTAATACTTTATTGTCTTCTATATTTAATCAAAATTGGTAAAATTCATATGGAGTTGTTTTTTTTTTATTTAATCAAATTATGTTATTTTCTGATTTGCTATATTTTTTTCCATTTTTTTTTGTTATTAAAGGTAATGTTATTCCAAAAGATTTTTTTTTGTTTATTTTATTTATTAAATTTATTCCTGATATTATATTTCCTCATTGATCAGATCCTCCTATTTGTATTTTTGTATTTTCTGTATTAAATAAATGTAAAAAATCATAACTTTGTAATATAGGATAACTTAATTCTTTAAAATTAATACCTTTTTTATTTATTTTATTTCTTTTTTTAATTGCTTCTTTATTTAACATATTATTAATATTAAAATTATTACATAAATTTTTTAAAAAAAAATTTATTTTCATATTTTTAAATCATTTATTATTTTTTTTAATTATTATATTATTAGGTATTATTTTTTTGATTTGTTTTTTTATTTTTTTACTAAATTTTAATATTTTTTTAATATTATAATATTTTCTTTTTTTATTTTGAAAACTTGGATCTCCTATTAATGAAGTAAATTCTCCTATTAATATTATTATTTTATATCCGTAATTTTGAAATCTTTTTAATGTTAATAAAGGTATTAAATGTCCGATATGTAAACTATTATTTGTAGCATCAAATCCACAATATATACTTATATTTTTATTTTTTATATATTTTTTTATTTCATTTTTATTTGAAATTTGTATTATTAAATTTCTTAATTTTAATTCTTTTATTATATTATTTTTCATTAATTTATATTTTTTTATTGTAAATTGTAATTATTAATTATAATATTATAATATAAATATTTAACATTAATATATTTTGCGTTCTTAACTCAGAGGTAGAGTGCCATTTTAACATAATGGAAGTCAGTGGTTCAATTCCACTAGAACGTATATATTTTAATATATAGAATTTTAATTTGATATAAAAAATATGAAAAAAACAAAAATAGTTTGTACTATGGGTCCAAGTATTAATAATAAGAATATATTAATTGATTTATTAAATATTGGAATAGATGTAGTAAGATTAAATTTTTCTCATGGAAATCATAATATTCATAAAGAATATATTAAAAATTTAAATAAAGCTTTAGTAAAAACTAAAAAAAAAATAACTATTATTTTAGATACAAAAGGACCTGAAATTCGTACTTTAAAATTAAAAAATTCTAAAGAAATATATTTAAATAAGGGTCAAATATTTTGTTTTACTTCTAATAAAAATATTATAGGAAATAATACTATTGTAGGTGTATCTTATAAAAATTTTATATTAGATTTAAATATAGGTGATACTATATTAATTGATGATGGTTTAATTAGTATGTGTGTAATTGATAAAAATAATTATAAATTAATTTGTAAAGTTGAAAATAGTGGTTTTTTAGGTGAAAATAAAAGTATAAATTTACCTAATATTGATATTAATTTACCTATTTTATCTAATAAAGATAAGAAAGACTTAATTTTTGCTTGCAATAATAAAATAGATTTTATTGCTGCATCTTTTGTTAAAAAAAGTTCTGATATTTTAAAAATTAGAAAATTTTTAGATAAAAATAATGGTAAAGATATTAAAATAATTTCTAAAATTGAAAGTAAAGAAGGTTTAAAAAATTTTAATGAAATATTAAATGTTTCTGATGGAATAATGGTAGCTAGAGGAGATTTAGGTGTAGAAATTCCTATTGAAGATGTAATTTTTGCTCAAAAAATGATAATTAAAAAATGTAATTTTTTTGGTAAGATAGTAATTACTGCTACTCAAATGTTAGAATCTATGATTTTAAACCCTAGACCTACTAGAGCTGAAGCAGGAGATGTAACTAACGCAATATTAGATGGTACTGATGCTGTTATGATCTCTGGAGAAACTGCTAAAGGGAAATATCCTATTAAAGTTATTAGAACAATGTATAATATTTGTTGTCATACTGATAATTATATTGATAATAAAATAAATAATAATTTTTTATATAAAGAAAAAAAAAATGTTTTTGTAGATGAAATTATATGTAAAAGTATTGTTGATATTTCTAATAAATTAAATTCTTCTTTAATTTTAGTTCTTACAAAAAGTGATAAATATGTAAAATTTATTAGAAAATATCTTCCTAAATCATTAATATTAGTATTAACTAAAAATGCTTTAATTTCTAGACAATTAATTTTAATTAGAGGTGTTATATCAATAGTAGTAAATTCTATTGATAATGTATATGATTTTTATAGAATTGGTAAAGAATTATCTATATCTAAAGGTTATGCTAAAATTGGTGATACAATTGTCATGATTTTTAATTTATTTAATAGTACTGAAATTTTAGTACATAAATTATAAATTTGTTATTTTTTTTAAATCAATAACTTTTTCATTATTAAAATTATTTAAACGTATTAGTATAATACCTTGAGTATTTCTTTTAAAAATATTTATTTTATTTATTTTAATACGCATAAATTTACCTTTATTAGTTACTATTATTACTTCATTATTTTTATTTATTTTAATAACTTTTACTACATATCCATTTTTTTTATTTATTTTTATTGCTATTATACCTTTAGTTGCTCTAGATTTTTTTGCAAAATTAGATAATAATATTCTTTTTCCATAACCATTTTTTGTTATTATTATAATTTCTTTATCTTTATTATTAATTGACAATGAAGATATAATATAATCTTTATTTATTAACCTTATAGCTTTTACTCCTGATGAATTTTTATTAGTTTCTCTTACACTATTTTCTAAAAATCTTATTGCTTTTCCAAATTTTGTAAATAACATTATTTGTTGATTTTTTTTTATATATACTACACTTACTATTTCATCATTATTTTTTAAATTTATTATATTTAGTATTTTATTTTTTTTTATAATTAATTTACTTATTTTAATTTTTTTTATAATTCCATATTTTGTTACTAATATTAAATATTTGTAATCATTATTTTTATTTTTATATTCTAATAAAAATGTAATTTTTTCTTCCTTTTTAATTTTTATATAATTAATTATTGGTTTACCTTGATTATATTTATTTTCATATGGAAATTTATAACAATAATCTATAAAATATCTTCCTTTATTAGAAAAAAAAAATATTTTTTTATGTGTATTAGTTATTAATATATTTTTTATATAATTTTTATTTTTTATTTTTATAAAATTTTTTCCCTTTCCCCCTTTATTTTGTGTTTCAAAATTTTTTATTTTTTTATAACTAATATAATTAAATTTAGTTAAAATTATTATTATATTTTCTTTTTTTATTAAATCTTTAATATATATTTTAGTTTCTTTATTTTTTATTTTAGTTAATCTTTTATTTCCAAATGTTTTTTTTATATATTCTAATTCATTTTTAATTATATTTTTTAATATTTTTTTATTTGTTAATATTTTTTTTAATTTTTTAATTTTACTTTTTATATTTTTATATTTTTTTTTTATTTTTTTTTGCTCCATTTTTGTTAATTTAATTAAACTTAATTTAAGTATTGAATTTATTTGTAAACTGCTTAAATTATATTTTTTTTTTTTATTATTTATTTTTATATTTTTTTTAATTTTAAATTTTATATTTATTATTTTCTTTTTAATTTCACTTTTATTATTACATTTTTTTATAATAATTAAAATTTTATTTATATTTCATAATGTTATTATGAAACCTTCATATATATGAAATTTTAATTTATTTTTTTTTAATTTAAAAATTGTTTTTTTTTTTATTATTTTTTTTCTATGTTCTATAAATATTTTGAATATATTTTTTAAATTTAAAATTTCTGGTTTTCCATAATTTAATGCAACAATATTAATTCCATATGATATTTTTAAATTAGTTAAATAAAATAATTTATTTATTATTATTTTTCTATTTATATTTTTTTTTACTTCTATTACAATTCTCATTCCATCTTTATTAGATTCATCTATTATATTATTTATACCATCTATTTTTTTATCTTTTTTTAATTGAATTATTTTTTTTATTATTTTTGTTTTATTAATTTGATAAGGTAATTCTTTTATAATTATATATTTTTTATTATTTTTATTATCGTTTTCTATTTTAATTTTTGATTTAATTTTTATTGTACCTCTTCCAGTTTTATATGCTTTATATATTTCTTTTGAATTTTCAATTATCCCTCCAGTAGGAAAATCCGGTCCTTTAATATATTTCATTATATTTTTTGTTGTTATTTTGTTATTTTTTAAATATATTATTAACGCATTAATTATTTCATTTATATTATGAGGTGGTATATTTGTAGCCATACCTACTGCTATTCCTGTTGATCCATTTATTAAAATATTTGGTATTTTAGTAGGTAATATTTCTGGTATTTTTTGTGTTTCATCATAATTATTTATAAAATTAACTGTATTATATTTTATATCTTTTAAAAATTCATGAGATATTTTAGACATTCTTATTTCTGTATATCTCATTGCTGCTGCTGAATCTCCATCTATTGAACCAAAATTACCTTGACCATCTATTAAAGGATATCTTAATGAAAAATCTTGTGCCATTCTAACTATAGAATCATAAACAGCATTATCTCCATGAGGATGATATTTTCCTATTACATCTCCTACTATTCTTGCCGATTTTTTATATGGTTTATTAAAGTAATTTTTTAATATATACATAGCATATAATATACGTCTATGTACTGGTTTTAATCCATCTCTAATTTCGGGAAGAGCTCTTCCTATAATTACTGACATTGCATAATCTAAATATGATTTTTTTAATTCTTTTTCTATTTTTATATTATTTTTTTTTTTATTAAATTTAATTATATTTTTCATATGGAATTATTTTATAAATATATAGTAAAAAATTTTAAAAAAAAATTATATTTTTTATTATTAATTAAATAATTTTTAAAATTTTTTATATATAATTTTTTATTATATATAATTAGTTATAATTAATATTTTATTTTTTTTATAATTATTATTATAATTATTTTATTATATATATAATATTAAAATTTATATTTATTTTTTTAATATTGTTTTAGTTATTATTTAATAATTTTTTATTTTTTTATTAAAATATAAATTATATCATTATTTTTAATTTTATATTTTTTTCCTTTTATTTTGATTTTTCCTTCTTTCTTTAAATTTTTTCATCCTTTATATTTTATAAAATTTTTATAGTTTGTTATTTTAGCTTTTATAAATTTTTTATAAAAATCATTATGTATTTTTTTAGAAATATTTCAAATATTATTGTTTTTTTTTATTAAAAACTGTTTTGTTTCTTTTTCATTTGTAGTAAAAAATTTTATTAAATTTAATGATTTTATTATTTTTTTGATTATTTTATTATTTATTTTAATATGATATTTTTTATTTTTTACATATAATTTTTTAATATCAAATATTAAAATATTATTATTTTTTACCTTATTAATTATATATTTTTTAGTTTTCTTTATTAAATTTTTATTACTCTTTTTATTTATATTTAATATAAATATATGTTTTTTAAAAGTTAATAAGTTTATTTTTTTTAAAAATTTGAATTTTTTTTTATATATAATATTTTTTTTTTTTTTAATATTGTAAATATAATCATTAATTATTTTTTTTATATTTATATCTTTATATTTATTTTTAATTTTTATTAATTGTTTAATATCTGATTTTATTATTTCTTTATTTATAATTTTTATATTTTTAATAGGATTAATATTTTTATTTATATTTATTATTTTTTTATCTTTAAAAATTCTAATTATATGTAATAATATTTTAGTTTTTCTAATATCTTCTAAAAAATTATTTCCTAAACCTAATCCTTTATATGCTCCTTTAATTAATCCTGCTATATCTATATATTCAATTTTTGGAAAAGTAATTTTTTTACTTCTTGTTATTTTTGATATTTTATATAATTTATTATTATATATTTTTATGTTTTTATGATTTGATTTTATAGTACAGAATGGATAATTTTCATTTTTTACATTACTGTTTGTTAAAATATTAAATAATGTTGATTTTCCTATATTTGGTAAACCAACTATTCCACATTTTATTTTCATATATATATTATTTATTTTTTTTTAATATTGGAAATAAAATAACATCTTTTATTGATTTATTATTAGTTAGTAACATTACTAATCTGTCTATACCTATTCCTACTCCACTTGTTGGTGGTAATCCATATTTTAAAGCATTTATATACTCTTTATTATAAAAAATATTGCTTTTTTTTTTTTTAATAATTTGTTTTTTAAATATTTTTTTTTGATCTTTATAATTATTTAATTCTGTAAATCCATTTGCTATTTCATAACCTCCTATAAATAATTCAAATCTATCAGCTATATTTTTATTTTTTTTGTTTTTTTTAGCTAATGGTGATATATCTATTGGATATTCTGTAACAAAAGTAGGTTGAATTAGTTTTTTTTCTGTAGTAATTTTAAATATTTTATTTATTATTTTACCTATAGGTGTTTTTTTATTAAAATTTATTTTTATTTTTTTTGCTACTTTTTTAATTTTTTTTTTATTATTTAAATCTTTTAATTTTTTAAATAAATTTGAATATTTATATATTGATTTTTTGATAGTAATTATTTTATATGGAATATTAAAATTTATATTTTTTTTTTGATATTTTAAAATATATTTATTTTTATAAATATTGTTAATAATATAATAAATTAATTTTTGTATTAAATTAATCATATATTTATAAGATGAATATGATTTATATATTTCTATCATAGTAAATTCTGGATTATGTTTAAAAGATAATCCTTCATTTCTAAAATTTCTATTTAATTCAAATATTTTTGTAAAACCACCTATTATTAACTTTTTTAAATATAATTCAGGTGCTATTCTTAAATAAATATTTTTGTTTAATTTATTATGATAAGTAATAAAAGGTTTTGCTGATGCACCTCCTGGAATATTATGTAACATAGGTGTTTCTACTTCTAAAAAATTTTTTTTATTTAAATATTTCCTTATTGTATTTATTATTTTAATTCTTAATAAAAATGTTTTTCTTGTTTTTGAATTTATAATTAAATCTAAATATCTTTGTCTATTTTTTTTTTCTTTATTTTTTAATTTATGAAATTTATCAGGTAATAATTTTTTATTTTTGATTAATATTTTAAAATAATTAGATTTTATTGTTAATTCATTAGTATTTGTTTTATATAATAAACCATTAACTAATAAAATATCACCTATTTTTATTTTTTTAATTTTTTTTATTAGTTTTTTTTTTATTGTTTTTTTATCAATTAGTATTTGTATTGCTCCATTTATATCTTGTATATTTAGAAAATTATTAACCCCCATTAATCTTTTTGAAATTATTCTTCCTGCTATATTTAATTTTATTTTTTTTTCTATTATTATATTTTTTGGTAATTTTGAATATTTTTTTTTAATTTCATTTATATTATTTATTTTTTTCATTATTATTTTTATTTAATATATTAATATTTAATTTAAGAATTTATTAGATTTTGTATGTATTTAAAATTATTATTTTTTGACAAAAATAATAATTTTATATATTTTATAGATTTGTTTATAGATTTATATATTAGTTTTTTTTCTTGATTTAATGGTTTTTCTAAAACAAAATTTTTTAATACTTTTTTATTTTTTGGTCTTCCTATACCTATTCTTAAATAATATATTTTTTTTTGATTTAAATATTTAATTATATTTTTAATTCCATTATGTGTACTGTTTTTATTGAAAATAAATTTTATTTTAGATTTACCAGGTTTTATATTTATTTCATCATAAATAATTAATATATTTTTATTTTTTATTTTTAATTTTTTTTTTATATTTAATATATGTATTCCTATATTATTTATATATGATTTTGGAACATATAAATATATTTTTTTATTTTTATTTTTTATTTTATATATTTTATTAAATTTTATATATTTTAAAAAATTATTATTTATTATTTTGTTAATGAATCATATTCCTACATTATGTCTAGTATAAAATAATTTTTTATTATAATTTCCAATTCCTATTATTATTTTTATGCACATTTTTTTAATTATATAATTTTATTTATTTTATTATATATTATATATTTATAATAAAATTATAAATTTATATAAATTATTATTTTGGTGATTTATGATTAATAAAATTAATTTTAATTTATTATATATTAATAATAAAATTAAAAAAATAAGTAAGTTATTAAATAATAGTAGTTTTAATTATAATAATCAAGAAAATTTAAATTTAATATGTGAATATAAAAGATTACTTAAAACTAAAAATTATTTTAATAATTTTATTAAATATTCAAGTGAATTAAAAGATGTAAAATCTTTAATTAATGATAAAGAATTAAATATTTTGGTTAAAGATGAAATAATTAGATTAAATAATTTGATTAATTATTATTCAAATAAATTAGAAAAATATTTTTATATTCTTAATAGAGATAAAAAAGATATATTAAATGTTTATTTAGAAATTCATTCTGGTACTGGAGGTAATGAAGCTTCTTTATTTGCTTTAGATTTATTTAGAATGTATGTAAAATATGTAGAGTTAATGAAATGAAAAATAAAATTAATAAATGTTCAAGAAAATTCTTTAAATGGTTATAAGGAAATATTATTTAAAATAATAGGAAAAAATGTTTATAGAAATTTAAAATTTGAGTCTGGTGGGCATAGAGTTCAAAGGGTACCTAAAACTGAATCACAAGGTCGTGTTCATACTTCAACATGTATAGTAGCTGTTATACCTGATATACCTTCTAGAAAGTTGCCTATAATTAATAATGAAGATATTAAAATAGATACATTTAGATCTTCTGGTGCTGGAGGTCAACATGTAAATACTACAAATTCTGCTGTTAGGATAACCCATTTACCTACAAAAATTGTAGTAGAATGCCAGCAAGAAAGATCTCAACATAAAAATAAATCTAGAGCTTTAGAAGTTTTAAAAGCTAGAATTTATAATTTGGAGTTAAATAAAAGACATGAAAAAGAATATAATAATAAAAAAAAATTATTAGGTAGTGGTTTAAGATGAGATAGAAATCGTACTTATAATTTTACTCAAAATAGAATAACTGATCACCGTATAAATTTAACTTTATACTGTTTAAATGATATATTAAATGGAAAATTAAATTTATTAATAGATCCTTTAATTAAAAATTTTTATAAAATATAAATATGTATATTTATCAATGATTAAAGAAAATAAAATTATATTATTCATATTATAATAATAATATATTTTATGAATGTTTAATTTTATTGAAATATGTATTAAATAAAAATAATTTATGAATAATTATTAATAAAAATAAGTATAAAATAAGTTATTTAAAATTAGTATTTTTAAATTATTTATTATATAGAAGATTAAAAGGAGAACCTATATGTTATATAATTAATAAATGTTATTTTTTATCTTTTAAATATAAAATATATTTTGATATTTTTATTCCTAGACAAGATAGTGAAATAATGGTTAAATATGTTATTTCTTTAATTAAGATTAGTAATTTTAAAAGAATATTAGATTTAGGTACTGGATCTGGAGTTATTGCTATTTCAATTTCTAAATATTGTCCTAATATATATATATTAGGAATAGATAGAAATATTTTATGTATTAAATTAGCTAAATATAATTCTTTAAAATTAAATTCAAATAATACTTTTTTTAAAAAAAGTAATTGATTTTCTTATTTTAAAAATAAAAAATATAAATTATTTGATATTATTATTAGTAATCCACCTTATTTAAATTATTGTAAATATAATAATGATATAAAATTTGAGTCTTTTATTAGTTTATTTTCAAATAATAATGGTTTAAAAGATATTATATATATAATATTAAATTCTTATAATTATTTATATAATTATGGTTGATTAATTATTGAACATTGTTTTAGTCAAGTAGATATTGTAATTTTTTCTTTTAATTTTAGAGGATATTATAATATATATTCTTATAAAGATTATAATAATAAATTTCGTTTTACTGTAGGTCAAAAAATAATTAATTAATTTACATTATTTTTAATATAGGTATACCTAATATATTTAAACTTATTCTTATTATTTTTCCCATTATTGATATTAATTTTAATTTGCTTTTTTTATATTTTATATTTTTTATATTAGTTATATTTTTTAATTCATATATTTTTGAAAAATATATACATAAATTATATAAATATTTACATATTTCATGTGTTGTTCCATTTTTATATGATTTTTTTATAATTTCTTCAAAATTTAATATTTCTTTTGATATTTTAAATTCTAGTTTATTATATATATAAAATTTATTATTTTTTATACATTTAGTTATATTTGTATTATTTTTTTTTAGTAGAGATATTATTCTGATATATGAATATTGTATATATGGTCCAGTATTGTTTTTTAATGATAATATTTTTCTTATATTAAATATATAATTTTTTGTTCTTTTTTTTGATAAATCCATATATTTTATAGCAGCTATAGAAATTTTTTTTGATATTCTATATATTTTTTGTTTATTATATTCATTTTTATATTTTTTATACATTATTTTTTTTATATATTTAATAGTTTTTTTTATTATTTTTTTTAATTTTATATTATTTCCTTCTTTTGTTTTGAATGGTTTTTTATATTTATTTAAAATATTTCCAAAATAGTAATGTATTAATTTTATTTTTTTTGGTATATATTTTGCTTTCTTTGCTATAATAAATATATTTTTCATATATTCTTTTTGTCTTATATCTGTTAAATAAATAATTTTATTTATTTTGTATTTTTTATATCTATATTTTATACATGCTAAATCAATAGTACTATATAAGTATGCTCCATCTTTTTTTTTAATTATTATATTAAAATTTTTTTTTTTATTTTTTATAATAATTGTTTTATTATCTTTTAATGCTATTTTTTTTTTAACTAAATCTTTTACTATGTATTTTAATTTATTTTTATAAAAACTTTCTCCAAAAATATTTTTTTTATGTAATTTTATATTTAATTTTTTATATATTTTTTGATTTTCTAATATTGTTATATTAGTTATTTTTTTTCATATATTAATAATATATTTATTGTTATTTTGTAATTTTAATGTATTTAATCTACATTTTTTAGCAAAATTTTTATTTTTTGAAAATATATATTGAGATTTTTTATATATATTTTCTAATTTTTTTATATTACATTTATTTATATTTATTTTTTTTTCTTTAATTAAAGTTATTATCATTCCAAAATTAGTTCCTCAATCTCCTATATGATTCATTTTTATAACTTTATTTCCTAATAATCTTGATATTTTACATATACAATCTCCTAAAATTGTAGATCTTAAATGACCTATATGCATCTCTTTTGAGATATTTGGAGATGAATAATCTATTATTACTTTATTTTTTTTTTTATTTTTTATTCCTAGATTTTTGATTTTTGATTTTATATTTATAATTTTTTCTAGTTCTTTTTTTTTTATATAGATATTAATTATTCCTGGTTTAATAATATTTATTTTTTTAAATATTTTATATTTTTTTATTTTTTTTATGAATATATTAATTATTTTATATATGTTTATATTTTCTTTTTTTGATATATTTATAAAACTATAAATTTGATAATCACTGTATTTATCATTATTTTTAATATTATAATTATATTTTTTATATATATTATTTTTTTTTAAACTATTATTTATTTCTTTAATTATTATATTTTTAATATTCATATATATTATTATATTGTTTAATTTATTTATTATTTTAATAATATTTATTATAATAATAAATATATTTTAATTAAAATAAATTGAGTAATTTATTATGCGTAATTATTGTAATTCTTTAACAATTAAAGATATTGATAGGGAAGTAAATTTATTTGGTTGAATAAATAATATAAGAATATTTAAAAATATAATTTTTATAAAATTTAGAGATGTTAGTGGTTTTATACAAATTTTATGTAAAAAAAATATTACTCATTTATGAAATGATATTTTATTACTGAATAATGAATCTTGTATTGAAATTTTTGGTATATTGAAAATTAAAAAAAATACTTCTTTTGATATAGAAGTATTAGCTTATTATATTAATATATTAAATTATTCTATTTCTTTACCATTAGATATAAATAATATTAATAATAATGAAAATATTAGATTAAAATATCGTTATTTAGATTTAAGAAGAAATAGTATGTTAGATATAATTAAATTAAGATCTAATATTAAATTTTTTATTAATAATTATTTTATTAAAAATAAATTTATTGAAGTTGAAACTCCTTTTTTATCAAAATCTTTTTCTGAAGGAGCGAATAGTTATAAAGTTATTAGTAGAATATATAAAAATAAATTTTATTCTTTACCCCAGTCTCCTCAAATATTTAAACAATTATTAATGATTTCTGGTATAGATAAATATTATCAAATTGTTAAATGTTTTAGAGATGAAGATTTACGTTCTAATAGACAACCAGAATTTACTCAAATAGATGTAGAAATGTCTTTTGTTGATTTTGATATATTATATAATTTAATAAATAAATTAATATATAATATATGATTAAATTTTAAAAATTATAAAATTAATAATTTATTTAAAAAAATAAGTTATTCTGATTCTATTAATATTTATGGTACAGATAAACCTGATTTGCGTAATCCTGTAAAATATAATTTTAATTTTTCTTTATTTTTATTTAAAAATTTATTTAAAAATTTTAATGTAAATAATATAAAAACTATTATAATTAAAAATGTTTTTAATATATTGAATATAAATTTAATATTTAATTTTTTAAATAATAAAAATATATATAATTATTTTTGTATTTATATTTATAGTAAAAAAAATAATATTTATAAATATAAAATTTTTGGTAATCTTAATATAAGTGATGATTTTGTAAAAAATATTATTTGTTATTTAAATTTATCTATAAATACTTTTATTTCTATAATTATTTTAAATAAAAATTTTAATTTTGATTTTTTATTAAATTTAAGAAATTATTATTGTAATTTTTTTAATTTATTTAAAAAAGGTTTTTATCCTATTTGAGTAGTTAATTTTCCTATGTTTTTTTATGATAATATGAATAATATTAGTGCCTATCATCATCCTTTTACTATGCCTTTAAATATAACTTTATCTGATTTAAAATCTATAGATAATTATAGTTTATTATTTGCTAATTCTTATGATTTAATAATTAATGGTCACGAATTAGGTAGTGGTTCAAGAAGAATACATAATTATAAATTTCAAGAAGAAATATTTAATATATTAGGTATTAAAAAAAAATATAATTTCTTTATAGATTCATTAAAATACGGTGCTCCTCCTCATTTAGGTATAGCTTTAGGTTTAGATAGAATTATTATGTTATTATCTGATATAAAAAATATAAAAGATGTAATTGCTTTTCCTAAAACTACTTCTGGTTTATGCTTATTAACTGGTTCTCCTGATTAGTAATATTTGGATTTTATTTGTGAAAAGAATTATTGGTATTGATTTAGGTACATATTGTACTGGATATGGTATTTTAGATATTTTAAATAATAAAATTAAATATTTTAATAGTGGTTGTATAAATAGTAATTTTACTAATTTTAGTGATAGATTATATGACATGTATGTAAATATACTTAAAATTTGTATAGATTATAGACCTAATTATTTAGTTGTAGAAAAATTTTTTTATTTTAAAAATTATGATGTTTTAATTAAACTTAGTAAATTATCTGGAATAGTTATATCTATTGCTTTATTAAAAAATATTAATTTTTTTGAGTATAATATTAAAAAAATTAGAAAAAAAATAACATTTAATGGTAATATTAATAAAAAAAATATAAGTAAGTTTATATGTAAAAAATTTAATATAAAAAAAATATATAATTTTAATATTACTGATGCTTTAGCTTTAGCTTTTGCTCATTATAATTATTTATATAAAATTTAATTTATTTATATTGTTAAAAAATTTTATTTAAAATATTTTTTATTTATGTTAATATTTATTAGATTATATTTTATTTAAAAAGGTAATATTAATGTCAAAAAGAGTAAAAGGTAGTGTAAAATGGTTTAATGAATCTAAAGGTTTTGGGTTTATTACTCCTGAAAATAGTGATAAAGATGTTTTTGTACATTTTTCTGCTATTCAAAGTAGTGGTTTTAAAACTTTAACAGAGGGTCAATCTGTCGAATTTGAAATAACTGATGGAGCTAAAGGACCATCAGCTACTAATGTAGTTCCTTTATAAGGATTTATTTAATTAGTTTTTTAAAATTATTATTTTTTTATTAATTTTAAAAAAATAAAAAAAAATTGTACTAATTTGAATTATTTATTATATATATAATTTATATATTAAATAGTTCATTTAGTACTTTTAATTATTTAATTATTTTTTTATTTATTATTCTATATCTTCCTTTTATTTTTTTTTGATTTATATATTTTGATATATATTCTATGTATCTTTTTATTAATATTGTATTAAATCCAAATTTTCTTAAAATATAATTATTTATTATTTCATTATCATTTTTAATAAGTATTTTTTTTGTTATTTCATGTATTTTAAATGCATTTTTTCTTTTTATTATTTTATTTATATTTTTATCTAAATTTAATAATTTTTTATATCTTTTATTATTATTTAATTTAGGTTTTCATTTTTTATTAAAATTTTTTAATTTAAATTGTTTATAATGTATTTGGCTATTTATAGTTTTGTGTCCTAATATTTTATAAAAAAACATATCTTCATCATATTTTTTTCATTTTTTATCTTTTTTAAATCATTTTTGAAAACATATTCTACTATATATAGATCTAGTATCTTTATAAGTTCTTTTATTATCTTGGAAAAATAATTTTGCATATTTATTAAATGAATTTGATAAATAATTGCTTATTTGATAATTTTTAGATAAATATTTATTTTTTTTTTTATTTATTTTATATATTATTTTTCTTAATATTTTATTTTTTCTTAATTTTTTTATTTTTTTAATAAATAATTTTGGTTTACATAATAAATATATATTATATTTTTTTTTATTTTTTGTTTTTGCTTGACCTTTAAATTCTATTTTATATTTTTTATTTTTTATCTTAAATTTTCCTGTTTTAATTATTTCTATCATTCTTCTTCCAGATACTGCAGATAAAGCAAATGTTAAAATAGATATTTTTCTTATATTATTTATTTTAAAATTATTATTTAATATATTATGTATTTCTTGTATATAATTTTTATAATTTATTATTATTATATTACTTTTTTTTTTTTTTAATTCTTTGTATGATTTTTTTTTAGATATTAAAAATTTTCTTTTTTCTACTTTTAAATAAAATAAAATTTCATGATTTATTTTTATGTTTTTTATATTTTTTTTTAATTTTTCTCCTTGTTGAATTCTATTTATTAAATATTTATTTGAACTATATCATTTTTGATTTATTAAATTTTTTAATTCTTTTTTTCATTCTGGAAATATTTTTATTGAATTATTTATTATTTTTAAATTTTTTTTTGTTGAATTTATTTTTATTTTATTAATTTTTTTAATTAAATTATTAATTAATTCTAATTTATAATTTAATTCTTTAAATTTTATATTTATTATTTTTATATCATTAATTTTATCTATATAATTTATTTCTTTTTTATAATATGGAAAATTTTTTTTTATATAATTTATTTTTTTTTTAAGACTATAATGTTTAATATTAATAAATTGTTTTCTTGCTCTTGATATATATGTTATATAACTATTTAAAGATAATTTTTTTTTTTTTAATTTTTTTTTAAATTTTAATGCTTCTTTTCTATATAATTTATTTTTCTTTATTTGTAATATATTATTCCTATGCTGTTTGATCGTTTCCGATGGATGTGAGATCATCTTTTCCAGTTTCAAGGACACGATAAAACTTGTTTTTGTTCATCTTAGTGATGTTCCATCTTCTTCGATTGTTTTGCGTTTCTTTTCGTGTATGAGCTGCTGCAGTGGGTTTGATATCGAATCTTATGTATTGGTGGTCGCTCCCGTTTTCTTCTTCGAGTACCGTCCAATCTTTGATGTTCGCCGCATGATTTTCCGAAGAGAGTGAAACATCGATGATGGTATGTCTGCATCCTGTCCTTCTAAACGTAGTTGTTGTACCACTGTTTAGAATAGCAAGGTTCTGTCTGGCTATTAAGTCCGTGAGCCTTCTTCCTCTGACGTCTGGTTCACTATCTCCCCATTCCTCGGATTTGGCGTTGAAATCTCCTCCAACTAAGAGTTCGCCTTCTGCCTGGGCAATGGCATCTTCAAGCTCGTCCAGCAGAGTTTGGTGTTCTTCTGCTGAGATATTCGGTGTATGGTAACAGCTGAAGTATGTTATGTCCTGGCTTTTGACCCATACGTATACTCTACCGCATCCTTGCCCTGTTACTGGCAGCCTTTGCGGTTTAAGTACCCAGATTGCAGCGGTACCTAGCTCGTCTTCGTAGAAGTTTCGCCGTTCTTCTTTGTAGGATCGGTATTGCTCGCTAATAAGCATGATGTCCACTTCGTGTTCCCTGAATATTGCTGGGAGCAATTGATCAGCCAGCTCAGCTCTCTGCATATTTCCCTGAAGTACTCGGATCATTTATTTTTTTCTTGTTGACCTCAGTATTTGGCGAAACACACCGCAAGCCCCCGATCCTGCGATGTGTTTGCACTTCTCAG